>CALJEW010000269.1 GCA_938074585.1 uncultured Rhodospirillales bacterium
GACCGTAAAAAACGTTAAGGGCTTCTTTGACCAATTGGTTTTGAATTTCCGGGTGATGAACTTCAATAATATCACGCATTACGGCTTCTTCTGGGAAACGGATGTAGTGAAAGAAACAGCGGCGTAAAAATGCATCTGGCAATTCTTTTTCATTATTCGATGTTATGATGACAATAGGGCGGACTTTTGCAACAACTGTTTCTTGGGTTTCATAGACATGAAACTCCATCCGGTCGAGCTCAAGCAGCAGATCATTTGGAAATTCAATATCCGCTTTATCAATTTCATCAATCAGCAAAATAGGACGTGTTTTTGACGTGAACGCTTCCCACATTTTTCCTTTAAGAATATAATTGTTTATATCATGAACCCTCTCATCACCCAATTGGGAATCCCTAAGTCGTGCAACAGCATCGTACTCGTACAAACCTTGCTGAGCTTTTGTCGTCGATTTGACATGCCATTCTAACAACGGCGCATTCAAGGCTTTTGCAATTTCAATCGCTAGCATGGTTTTCCCGGTTCCGGGCTCACCCTTAACCAACAACGGACGCTCTAACGCAACAGCAGCATTCACGGCAATCTTCAAATCGTCCGTCGCTACATAGTTCTCTGTACCTGCAAACTTTTTCACCAACACGCTCCTTAGTTAAATAATACCGTGCACTTAAGCACGCCTTGAATAATTGAACAATTTACAACCGAGCCCCATCAAGCCCAGTTTATTTGAACCCACAATATTCAATAAATGGGCAAACATTTAATTTTTTAAAAGCATCGCATTCGCAGCCTCAAAACTATATCCAGCCCCGTGAAACTCCGCCCCAACCCAATAGCCGATCTCGACTTTATCATCAGGATTCAAATGGGTTCCTGTTAGTGAAACAAGGCTATGATCTGAATTACTGCAGCCGCCATATACACGCTCATGTTTTGTGCACACGTCATAAAAAACTGAGTGGCATCATCCAAAGTAAAGGGAGTTGATAAAAAACTAATTGCATCCGTAACCGCAGGGTCATC
This sequence comes from uncultured Rhodospirillales bacterium, assembly GCA_938074585.1. Taxonomy (GTDB): domain Bacteria; phylum Pseudomonadota; class Alphaproteobacteria; order Rhodospirillales; family Casp-alpha2; genus JABMNT01. The sequence continues at coordinate 1,024 of CALJEW010000269.1, forward strand.
CGTGATCGTCTGAAACTGTGAGGTATCATCTACATTAAATGGACGATAAAACAAGCTTTCCGGTAAAAACCTCTCATACAACGTTTGCACAAATGCACTCACACATAAGCCCCCTAGGCTTGACTGATTAGCTTTTCAATCGCATCCAGCGCCGCTTGGCCTTTATCCCCATCTGGACCGCCGGCTTGTGCCATATCGGCACGACCACCACCACCTTTACCACCAACCGCTTCACATCCTACACGAACCAAATCAACTGCGCTTAAACGATCCTTAAGGTCATCCGTAACACCAACAACCAACGATGCTTTGCCTTCTGTATTAGACACAACAGCAACAACGCCTGAGCCTAATTGCTTTTTGAAATCATCAACAAAGCCCTTAAGTTCTTTTGCGGGAACGCCGTCCATCAATTTCGGTGCGAAGGTAACGCCACCAATATCTATAGTTTTAGATGCAGACCCACTGCCACCGGTCGCAAGCTGCCTTCTGGCTTCTGCTAATTCGCGTTCCAGTTTTCGGCGATCTTCTATTAACGCTTCAACACGACCCGGAACATCAACAGGTTTGCTTTTCAACAACGATGCAGTATGGATCAATGAGCGTTCAGTATCAGCAAAATAGGCCCGAGCACAATCACCCGTTAGCGCTTCAATCCGTCGGACACCCGATGCCACAGCCCCTTCATTCAATATTTTAAAAACGCCAATATCACCGGTGCGACTGACATGGGTTCCGCCACAAAGCTCAGTTGAATAACTGTCGTCACCGTCCGCCCCCATGCTGACAACCCGAACTTCATCCCCATATTTTTCACCAAACAGCGCCATGGCTCCGGCTTCAACAGCGGCTTCTGGTTCCATCAAGCGGGTAACAACTTCAGCATTTTTGGTGATTTGCGCGTTTACATGCTCTTCGACCTCAAGCAGCTCATCCGCATCAACGGCTTTCGGATGCGACACATCAAATCGTAATCGATCAGATGCCACCAACGATCCCTTTTGCATCACATGCCCACCAAGTTTCCGGCGAAGTGCTTCATGTAAAAGGTGCGTTGCTGAGTGGTTGGCTTGCAATTGCGCGCGACGTTGATGATCAACATTTAAAGCGACTTCATCACCAACATTTAAAGAGGTTCCGACAACTTCGCCGTAATGGGCATGAAGGGTACCTAGTAATTTACGCGTATTGGTTACGACTAATGTCGTATCGCCATATTGCATTTCACCAACGTCGCCCATTTGGCCTCCAGATTCACCATAGAATGGGGTTTGATTAACAATAATTGCAACTTTTTCGCCGGAGTTCGCTGTTAATACTTTTTTACCACCAACAACTAAAGCCCTCACTTGACCTTCAGCACGTTCGGTCTCGTAGCCTAAAAATTCTGTTGCACCGACTTCTTCACGGACAACAAACCAAACCGCTTCGTCCGCAGCATCACCAGAACCGGACCACGCTTTACGGGCTTCGGCGCGTTGGCGTTCCATTGCTGTGTTGAAGCCTTCGACATCAACCGTCATCCCGCGTCCGCGCAATGCATCTTGGGTTAAATCTAGCGGGAAGCCAAAGGTATCATATAACTTAAATGCGGTTTCACCGTTCAGCTCGCCCTCATCGACCATATCAGCGGTAGCGTCATCTAATAGCCGAAGACCATTTTCGAGCGTCTTTTTAAAGCGGCCTTCTTCTAGTTTGAGCGTTTCCAAAATCAAATCTTGACCGCGACCCAGTTCAGGGAATGCAGCTCCCATTTCGGAGACCAAAGTCGGAACCAATTTCCACATCATTGGATCTTGGCATCCCATCAAATGTGCATGGCGCATGGCACGGCGCATAATTCGACGCAGTACATACCCGCGTCCCTCGTTTGATGGCAAAACACCTTCCGCAATCAAAAAGCTTGAGGCCCGCAAATGGTCTGCAATAATCCGGTGCGATATATTTTTTTCTCCGTCAGCCGCCACGTTAGATGCATTGGCCGACGCATAGATCAATGCCTGCATTAAATCAATTTCAAAATTATCGTGGGTGCCTTGCATAACAGCGGCTATCCGCTCGAGCCCCATGCCGGTATCAATGGATGGTTTTGGTAGCTCAACCCGGACATCCGGCGTTGTTTGCTCAAACTGCATAAACACTAAATTCCAAATTTCAATGAACCGATCGCCATCTTCATCCGGTGATCCCGGAGGGCCACCCGGTATGTGATCACCGTGATCAAAAAATATTTCAGAACACGGCCCACATGGGCCGGTTTCACCCATGGCCCAAAAATTATCAGATGTTGGAATCCGAATGATTTTATCATCAGAAAAACCCGCAATTTTACGCCAAAGCGTAGCCGCTTCTTCATCCGATGAATGCACAGTGACCAGCAACTTATCAAACGGCAGGCCATACTCCTTGGTGATTAAGTTCCAAGCCAGCTCAATTGCGTTTTCTTTGAAATAATCTCCAAATGAAAAATTACCAAGCATTTCAAAAAACGTATGATGACGAGCCGTATACCCTACATTTTCAAGATCATTATGC
>CALJEW010000270.1 GCA_938074585.1 uncultured Rhodospirillales bacterium
AACAACAGGAATATCCGAACGTAATGAAAACATTTGGTCGCATTGATTTGATGGATTACCCCACTTGTCCTCACCCTTCATAGAAAGGCTAAAGCTTGACCCAGCAGTCCGGCTTGTCGGCATAATGGCTTTCCATATGACAGGCGGACCTGATGTCAATTTTATCATTGGTTGCTCTGGCAATTCAACAAAATTATATGTGGCAATGGCATCGATTAATAAACGGAATTCGAACGTATCTTCACAAAATGTTTGCATCCGAATCCCAGGGCCGCCACTACGTCGGTCACCTAAACGGATGTTAATTTGATCCCCTTCACGCAAGAATCCGCGAACAACCTTGATATAAATTGTTTTATCCCATGGTCGAATATTACGTTTTCCATCAAACTCAATATGAAGGATCGCACCGTTAGATGCTTCTGCAGTCACATAGTTGGCCGCTTTTGGGTCCGTTAATTGTGGCTTCCCCATGTCACTGGCAAATCGATGGACCAGCTTTATGGCACCCGTATCGTCGATACCAAACTTGCCCGCAGTATAGGTAACCACAAACTCGTGATATGACCCGGTCTCAAATTCACCGGTTGGTGATACGGTTGCGGAACCCATTTCATGAGGCAAATAATTAGAATGTGACATTTAGATTCCTATATTTTTCATTTAATTTGTACGTGGGCGAATTTCCAAACGCCGGGCGTGGGGAGGTAAATACACTACCTGATAGCTAATTGGTGCTCCCCGAAATTCATATCCCAAAATATGGCAAACCAATCCTGTGGTATGCTTTTTCAGTTTCAACAAATCACAAATATTCAGAGCAAAGATTTCTGCCCCAACTTGCTCAGTGATCCGTACCGTGGGCACATCATAATTTTGACGCAATAAAGCCCGGATATTGGTATTATCTAAGTCTGAGATTTCTAGGTTCAAAATTTCAGAAAATCGCTCAGCATCTAAATAAATCCGGCCTAAACACATAAATTCGCCATTCACATCAATTTCGCGCTCAATGCACAAAAGAGGCCTGTCAACGCCCAAAAAGTGAGACCAGTCACCGTCTTCTGATGTTTTTTTAATCGATTTCACCCGAGTAAAAACGGGCAATAATGACCGACCATCGTCACCCAAAAACCGGAAGTGCCACAAGTCATGAAGCTGATCGGATTGATCAGAGATAAACGTACCGCTACCATGCCTACGGACAATAACCCCTTGCTCAACCAAACGCGACAAAGCTTTTTGGATGGTGCCTAAACTCGCGGGTAATGCAGCGGCCAAATCGTATTCACCCGGCAACTGATCGCCTGGCTTCAAGTCACCATTATCGACAGCGCCTGAAATGCCATCTGACAATAGGATATATTTCGGCACACGCGGTAAACCGCGTTCTGTGGCACCTTCGATTTTGTCTGCTAATCCTGCTAAGTTCACTGCAACCCATCCTTACATTTCAAGTTAATTTAATTTAAATTAAAGATACCTTCAAGTCCTATATAGCTCTATAGATTTGTTTTCTCTGAGCGTTTTGGTAAAATGGTCACGGGCTTTCAACGAGCAAGCACCTGCTTTAATTATAAATGACCTAAAATTTGATCTGGCAGATAATATTCTCATGACCACACTAGGACACCAAAAAGCACTTAATCGCGGCGTTTGCGACGGGTTGTTAATGCCGTTTTGGATGGTTTTCGGATCAATGATTGGCTTTGGGTCCATGGCACGCGATGCCGGCTTAGGCATCGACGTCGCACTTGGGGCTTCTTTAGGAATATGGGGCTTGCCCGGGCAAGTCGCGATGGTTGAGCTGTTTGCTGCCGGCTTACCTATTTATGCAATTGTAGTCGCCAGTTCCCTTGCAAATATGCGGTTTATGCCAATGACTGTGGTTTTGATGCCCCACTTTAAAGGGAATGTAACCGCACACAAATGGCGGTACTTATTGGCTCAGGTTTTATCCATTAACATTTGGACCGTCTTTATGCGGCGCGGTAGTACCCTAGCTGAAGAAGATCGGCTACCGTTTTATTTCGGCGTATCAATCACATGCTTGATTGGTGGCGCTTTAGGTACGACCATTGGATTTGTAGCTGCTGGGGTACTACCCCTTTATATCACAATAAGTTTGGTTTTTTTAAATCCAGCCTATTTTGTCTATGTATTCTCATCAGTGCGCTACCGAAATTGCATTATTGCCGTTGTTCTGGGTGCCATCACAGGCCCGCTGATTTATTTATTCTCACCTGATTGGAGCGTCCCGATTACAGGGGTCGTAGCTGGCACCGCCGCGTTTTATTTAGACAAATGGATGGACCGCAGCCAATGATCGTATCAGACCCTTGGGTTGTTCTTATTCTATGTATTTTAGGTACGTTTGCGTGGCGCGCCATGGGTGTCATTGTTGCAAATCACATTGATATTTCTGGCGATTTGTTTCAATGGTTCAATTGTGTTGCTTACGCAATGCTTTCGGGCTTGATCACACGTGTAATATTGATGCCATCTGGGACCTTAGCCCAAACACCCGATGTCGACCGCATTGCATCCATAAGCGCAGGGTTCATCGTCTTTTTTATGTGTAAACGAAACATTTTTGCGGGAACAGGTTCAGCTTTTGTGACTTTTTTAGGATTCGCAGCTGCACGTAACTATGGCCTTTTGTAAACCCCCTATCAAATAAACTCAACAAGCGCATCGTAAACCTGATTTGGACGCTCCGTCATCATCATATGCCCACACTGTTCAATAATTTTAGTTTCTGTAATCCTAATGGCATCCGCTAAAGATTTAGCTTTTTTAGCCGGTGTCATTTTATCATCTCTACCCAAAATAAAATGAGTTTCACATGTCACATTTTTGGCAGCCACCAATGCACCTTCATATACATTGCACGCGGCCAAATCATTAAACAAAACGCCAGGTCCAGATAAATCAAGAAGCGTTTTAGTTGCACCATGAACCCATAATCCAGATTGTGGATGCCCACCAATTTGAGCTTTTTCACCTACCCCCCAATACACAATAAGTTCTGGACCTAGCAGCTCGTTCCGCTGTGCAGCCGCCAATAAGTAAGGGTGCACAGGCATTGTTTCAGCAATTCCCATTAAACAGAGCTTATTTAGTTTTTTTGGGTGCTTGCCGGCAAACTCAATTGCGACCAGCGCACCCATGGAATGGCCTACAATAGTTGCAGTTTCGATTTTAGCTGCATCCATAAACGCCAGAACCCATTCTGCCATTTCAGGAATTGATGCTAAAGGATCACCTTTAGATCGGCCATGCCCCGGAAAATCTACGGCATAAGTTTGGCGGCCCATGAAAGCGATATTACGTGTTTGCAACTGCCAAACGGTGCGGTCCATTCCGGCTCCATGCAGCAGAATTATAGCAGGTTCATCGCGGTTAATCGCCCGGCTTCCTGTGGCAGTATGGACACTGTTTCCGTTCACGTTAAAATCCATATGCTTAACCTTTCTGAGATGCACGAAGTGCTTGTTTCAAATCAGCAATGATGTCTTGAACATCTTCAATTCCAACAGAAAGACGTATCATCCCCTCACCAATCGCAGCCACAGCCAAATCATCCGCACTCATTTGTTGATGCGTCGTGCTGGCGGGATGGATTACCAATGTTTTGGCATCGCCAACATTGGCTAGGTGTGAAGCAAGAACAACGGATTCAATGAATTTTCGGCCAGCAGAACGCCCCCCCTTAATACCAAAACTTAAGATCGAGCCCGCCCCCTTTGGCAAAAGTCTTTTTGCCAATTCATGATCCGGATGGCTTTTTAAGTTTGGATAATTAACCCATTCGACTTCTTCTTGAGCATCTAAAAACGCAACCACTGCTTCTGCATTACTGACATGCTTTTGAATTCGTAGCGGTAACGTCTCGATACCTTGCAAAATATAAAAGGCATTTTGAGGGCTCAAACAGGCACCAAAATCTTTAAGCCCTTCAGCCCGAGCTCGCATGATAAAGGCTTGAGGGCCAAATTCATCTGCAAAATTAATACCATGATACCCGGCATATGGCTCGGTCAATGTTGGGAACTTACCACTGGCATACCAATCAAACCGGCCGCTGTCGATAAGTGCCCCGGCAATAGCCAACCCGTGCCCGCCCATAAATTTAGTTAGGGAATGCATGATCAAATCAACGCCATGCTCAAACGGGTTCATAAGATAGGGAGTGGTAAAAGTTGAATCGATCATAAACGGCACTCCTGCCTCATGAGCAATATCTGCGATGCGCGGCAAATCCATAACCTCAATCCCGGGGTTCCCTAATGTCTCACCAAACACCAATCGGGTTTCGGGTTTGATCGCTTTGCGGAAAGCTTCTGGGTCGCGCGGATTGACAAACGTTGTCGTTATTCCAAAGCGCGGGAGGGTATAAGTGAATAAATTGTGTGACCCACCGTATAGAGCCCCAGATGCAACGATGTGTGAACCTTGATCCATAAGCGTTGCAACCGCTAAAAATAAAGCTGCCATACCGCTAGCAGTTGCAACGGCACCAACACCGCCTTCTAAAGCGGCAACGCGTTCTTCCAATACGGCAACCGTTGGGTTCGAAAGGCGTGAATATATATGGCCGGGGCGCTCTAAGTTATAAAGGGATGCTGCATGGTCTGTATCATCAAACATATATGACGTTGTTTGGTAAATCGGCACTGCCCTAGCCCCAGTAGTCGGGTCAGGCTGTTGCCCCGCGTGCAAAGACAAGGTATCGAATTTTGAAAATTTTGGCGTGACCATTTAGGTCCCCCTTTAAACTGTTGCACCCTTTACAAAGGGTTCCTCAATCTTTAGGGAAGGCTAACGTTTACGTCAACTTAGGAGATATCAAAATGACTAGAAAAATTCAATCCGTAGCCATTTTAGGTGCTGGTACAATGGGCACGGGTATCGCAGGTCTTTGTGCTGAGCGCGATTGTCAGGTTCTTTTGTTGGACGTAACCATGGAAGCTGCCGAAAAAGCGCTGGAGCGTATCATATCAGGCCGACCCCCAGCCCTAAACACCATTGAAAAAAAATCAAATATCACACTAGGCACACTCTCCAATGATCTAGATAAAATTGCGGATTGTGACTGGATTTGTGAGGCTGTTATCGAGGATTTGCAAACAAAGCGGGATTTAATGGAACGCATCGAGTCTTTGCGCAGAGATGGATCTGTTGTCAGCACAAATACGTCAGGGATTCCATTGCGCGACATTACCGCAGGCATGCCTTCCCGACTTCGCCAAGATATCGTCGTAACTCATTTTTTCAATCCTGTCAAAATCATGCGCTTGTTGGAAATCGTTCCGGGTGAAGATACCAAACCAGATGTTATTCAAACACTTGTCGATTTTTGTGGAAGGCATTTGGGGAAGGGCGTTGTTCATGCAAAAGACACGGTCAACTTCATCGGCAATCGGATAGGCTGCTTTTGGATGTTAATGGGCTTACATCAAGCAAAAAAAGCATTGAAAGCAGGGCTTTCGATGGAGCAAGTTGATGCATTAATGTCTGGCCCGATGGGTCTACCCCCAACTGGGCTTTATGGTCTAATAGATCTGATTGGTCTAGATATCATGGATTTCGTTGGCACGAACTTAGATGTAAATTTACCAATAGATGATACCGGTAGAACGTACACTAATTTTCCTGCCACCGAACAAGCCATGCTTGAGTGCGGTCAATTGGGACGTAAATCCGGTGGTGGTTTTTATCGCATGCTTAAATTCGAGGATGGCTCGAAAAAGAAAGAAACCTTCGATCTGATTGCTGGCGATTGGCGCGATACAGCCGTTGTTGAATTAGACGATGCGCACATGACCTTAGATGCAATGTTTGAAGAGGATGCATGCAGTCCATGTGGCGTGCCACTTAAATATTTTGGCAGAACCTGCATCACT
>CALJEW010000271.1 GCA_938074585.1 uncultured Rhodospirillales bacterium
TAATTACTTTATGCCGTACGAAGAATTAGTAGCGAAGTTAAGGGCTGCTTGTTTCAAAAAAAGAGATTTTAATTACAAACGATTATCCCAACCAAATCGATAAAAATTTGAAACGTTATTTACCTCAGGTACGAATTTCAGGGGGGGGCATGGATTATTTGTTCCGCCAAAAGTTGTGAAAACTGGCTAATGTTACATAGTATGGAATACGGCTTTTCGAACAAAACCTGGCAGTTGGCCCAGTGCCAGGGTCTTTGCTGCCAAACACTATGGTATTAAATCTGATACAAAATGGCTGGTCAAAACCATTGAGGCCGAAAATAAGAGATTCGGTGGAGGTAAGACACAATTGGCTTATTTGATCGCTCCAGATGCACATAATATCAATTGCAATATGTCTTGTTAGATGACGTTAACCAAGGCGTGGCGTTTTTTGCCAGCCGATAACTTGATGACACCATCTGAATTTAAGTCATTTGATGTCACAACGTGAACTTCGGACGGTAAGGCTACGTCGTTGACTTTAGCACCGCCACCTTTAATCAAACGCCTTGCTTCGCCGCCACTGCGGGCCAGTTCAACTTCACGGAACAATTGAAACGCAGGGATGCCTTCATCTAAGCGGGCGCGTTCAATCTCGAAGGTTGGTAATTTGTCACCTTGGCCGCCTTGTTCGAACGTGGTTTCAGCCGTTTGGCGGGCTGCAATCGATGCAACTTTACCATGACATAAAGCGGTAGCGGCATCGGCCAATTTTTTTTTAGCATTATTGATTTCGGCCCCCTCAAGCGCTTCAAGGCTGGCAATTTCATCCAAAGGAAGGTCGGTGAATAAACGCAAGAACCGGCCAACATCAGCATCTTCTGTATTGCGCCAAAACTGCCAATAATCATAGGGCGAAAGCATATCTTCGTTCAGCCATACTGCACCATCGGCGGTTTTACCCATTTTTGCGCCGGATGATGTCGTCAGAAGCGGCGTTGTTAGGCCGAATACTTCTTTTGATAAAACTCTGCGTGTTAAATCGACACCATTAACAATGTTACCCCATTGGTCAGAGCCACCCATTTGCGCGGAGCAATCCATTCGCCTAGCCAATTCCATGAAATCGTAAGCTTGAAGAATCATATAATTGAATTCTAAAAAGCTCAGAGGTTGATCGCGCTCAAGTCGTAATTTAACGCTATCAAATGTCAGCATGCGGTTGACGGAAAAGTGTTTTCCGTAATCGCGCAAAAACGAAATGTATTCCAATCCGCTGAGCCAATCATCGTTATTGACCATAATCGCGTCCGTTGGCCCATCGCCAAAAGTAAGGAACTTTTCGAACACTTGTTTGATGCCGGCCATATTAGCGGAAATGGATTCATCATCCAACAGCTTGCGGGCATCATTTTTGCCGGATGGGTCGCCAACTTTCGTTGTTCCACCGCCCATTAAAACAACAGGTTTATGCCCAGACTTTTGGAGCAAACGAAGTAGCATTATTGGAACCAAGCTTCCGGCATGTAGGCTTGATGCAGTGCAATCAAACCCTATGTAGGCGGAAATTGGTTTTTCAGATGCTCGGGCATCAAATTTTTCTAAATCGGTACACTGATGCAAATATCCACGCTCGATAACGTTTTGGATAAACTCTGATTTATGTGCGCTCATGATTGCTCCGTTAATTCATATGAGGGTGGTTTATTCTATCATTTTGCTCAGTGCAACGTTTGCTTGCTCTTTTAGGATAAAACATACAAAAATATTACATGAAAAGCTTACAAACAATGCGGGCGATTGGCTTAATGAGCGGCACTTCTATGGATGGTATCGATGCGGCTTTGATTGAAACCAATGGCGATGAAATCACGGATTTTGGGGGATCAGTTGAAATTCCTTATGACGATTCGTTCCGCCATCAATTACGTGGCGTTATGGGGCGCAAAGCGGAAGTTGATGCTGAAACACTCGCTGTTACAATGGAATTAACACGATTGCATGGCGTCGCCGCAAACGAACTTGTAGCTCAATCTGGCCTAAAACCTAAGGATATTGGGGTGGTCGGCTTTCATGGACAAACTGTATTCCATGACCCGGCGGCGGGGATTACATGCCAAATTGGCGATGGCGCTGAACTGGCACGCATGACCGGAATTCGGGTTGTAAATAATTTTAGAAGCGCAGATGTTGCTGCTGGTGGTGAAGGAGCGCCCTTGGCACCAGTTTATCATGTCGCCCTCTCGCGATTTTTAGAGCGGCCTGTTGCGATTTTAAACATTGGCGGAGTTGCGAATGTTACATGGGTAAGCCCAGATGGTGGAGCCGTGGCCTTTGATACCGGGCCCGGTAATGCATTGATTGATGATTGGGTGCGCTTGAAAACCAATCAAATGATGGATGTGGATGGTCAATTGGCGCGGCGCGGGTACGTTGATCAGGGGGTGCTTGATAAGTTGCTGAAACACTCTTATTTTGACCGTCCTTACCCAAAGTCGTTGGACCGGGACGCCTTTTCATTTGCAGCTTTAGAGGATTTGTCACCTGAAAACGGTGCGGCAACGCTTGCTGCATTTACTACCCATGCGGTTTTAAAGGCCGCACAGCAATTACCTGCGTCGCCGTTGCAGTGGCTTATATGTGGGGGGGGCGGCATAATAGTGTGTTGATGGGGAATTTGCGGGATGTGTTAGGTGTTCCGGTTGAGCCGGTTGAAGCTGTTGGATGGCAGGGAGATGCCCTTGAAGCACAAGCCTTTGCATTTTTGGCTGTGCGCTCTTTATATGGGCTTCCCATCAGCTTCCCACAAACAACGGGTACCACTAAGCCAATGGCAGGCGGCGTTTGCCACCTGCCGTTGGCTTAGTGGTTTAATGGGTTTATTCGGTTGGTTCGACAGGAATAAAATTTTTGTCCAAATAACCGTTAACATGGACGATCATT
>CALJEW010000272.1 GCA_938074585.1 uncultured Rhodospirillales bacterium
ACCTAAACACATGTTGGAAATCTCCCCCAAAGCCACAGTCCCAGTTTTACAATTGTCAGACGGCCAAGTGATTGATGAAAGCTTAGACGTAATGCTTTGGGCTTTAGCTGAAAATGACCCTGCACTTTGGCTAGCACCACAATTGGGCACCAAAGACCAAATGCTGACCCTGATAGGGCGTTGTGAAAATGAATTTAAAACACATTTAGATCGTTATAAATATGCAAATCGTTATGAGGATCCCGACCCCGCCCAGCATCGCAGCCAAGCGTTAAATTTTATCAACGAACTGAACGGACGTTTGGCAGATATGCCTTATTTATTTGGCACCCACCCAGCTTTGGCCGATTATGCCATAGCTCCCTTCATCCGCCAATTCGCCAACACGGACAAGGACTGGTTCACACAAACACCTTATACTGCGTTGCACACATGGCTCAATTGGTTTTTGCAATCAGACCCATTCACAGCAATCATGGAAAAACTCAAACCGTGGCAGCCAGATGATGAGGTTATGTATCGGTTTTAGGGGTATTGAAAAGTGACGCGGGAAAATGGAGCGCTAGATGCCATTAACGCTCAGAAAACCAAATCTAACGGCATTGTTATGGCTTCGTCATAATGAGCGATTTCAGGCACTAATCTATGTTGGGTGTGAATTCATCCTTTAATTCTACTGCCCACCCTTTATGATCACCCAATGGATAACGAACAAAAACTCAAAGGTTACGGATCAGCTTTAGACAAAGCCTTGGCGGTGTTGGAATTGATTACGGAGCAACGCCAAGCTGTTGGCTTGCCTGATTTGGCTGCCAAAATGGATATGCCGCGCCAATCGGTGCATCGAATTTTGCTGCAACTGGAAGAGCTAGGGTTGATCATTCGGGATGTGTCCAGGGACCGATTTTTTATCGGACCTCGCTTATCACAGCTGTCGGTCAACGCCTTGTTTTCTCAAAACCACAGCATGCCAGCCCGTGTCATTTTGCGAGAACTGGTTAATGACATTCAAGAAAGCTGTAATATTGGCGTATTGGATGGCATGGACTTTGTCTACTTGGACCGGATCCAATCGAAGCAATCGCTGCGCATTCATTTAGATGTCGGGAATCGCGTTCCAGCCTATTGCACATCCGGCGGCAAAGTTTTGTTGGCTCATTTAAAACCCAAAATGCGCCGTAATCTTGTTGAATTGAAAGAACTCAAAATCCACACCAAAACGACCTTAACAACGTTATCTGGCTTAGAAAAATCCTTCAAAACAGCGCTCAACCTAGGATATTCGGTTAACAATCAGGAACTTACCGCCGGAATAGTTGGGGTTGCCGTTCCGATCACGGATTCCACTGGGCGTGCCATAGCGGCCCTTGCTTGCCATGCTCCTTTGGCCCGAACATCACTAGATCGGCTTATAACCTATATCCCAAAGCTACAAGCATCGGCCCAAAATTTAGGACTCTACTGGAGCTGAAAAGGTCATTTCTATTGACTCTCTTTTGATATCTCTGTAAAAAAATTGACACAGCGTCCCATTTTTTACAAAATTATTTAAGGACATCATCTCATGACGGAAGCCCCCGTTGCCAATACCACCGATAATCCTGAACTTATTATTGCGAGTTTAATCAACCGGGGCCGCACAGCCATGTCAACGTTCGAACACGCTGATCAAGCACGGGTTGATGAAGCAGTAACGGCACTGGCATGGGCCATATATGAACCAACACGTGCCAAAGAACTGGCAAAAATGGCAGTTATTGATACAGGGTTAGGCGACGTTGAGAGTAAAATCATTAAGAACACACGGAAAACTTTTGGCACCCTGCGCGATTTAATCCGCGCCAAAACCGTAGGTATTATTGAAGACAATCCGGTGACTGGGATTGTTAAATATGCCAAACCGGTTGGCATAGTGGCTGCCATTGCACCCTCAACCAACCCAGCAGCAACGCCCGCCAACAAAGCGATGATGGCTGTAAAAGGGCGCAACGCGGTGATTGTTGCCCCGTCCCCTTCTGGTGCGACCACTACAGAAAAGACCGTCGATTACATGCGGGCAGAATTGAAAAAAATTGGTTTGCCTGAAGATTTGGTTCAAGTTTTGCCGTCGCCTGTGAACAAAGAACTCACCCAACAATTGATGAACCAGTCCGATTTAATTGTTTGCACCGGATCCCAAAATAACGTGCGCCGGGCCTATTCATCCGGCACCCCAGCTATCGGTGTTGGCGCTGGCAACGTTCCAGTGATCATCGACAGCACCGCTGATTTAACCGATGCAGCGCAAAAAATTCAGGCATCCAAATGCTTCGATAATGCAACATCATGCAGTTCGGAAAACTCCGTTACCATTGTTGATAATGTGTATGACGATGCCATTGCCGCCTTAAAAGCCGCTGGCGCTTATGTCTGCACCCCAGAAGAAAAAATCAAAATCCAGAACACTCTTTGGGTGGGTGGCCATTTGAACCGCCACGTTATTGCTAAAGACGCACACGTATTGGCAAAGACCTGTGACTTGGCAAACGAAGCCCAATCAGCTAAATTTTTTATTGTTGAGGACGAAAACAAAGTCGGTAAAGACCATCCATTTTCAGATGAAAAACTATCCCTGATCTTGACCGTATATCGGGTCAAAGATTTTGCCGCAGCAAAAGACCACGTTCAAAATATTTTGAATTTCGTCGGCATGGGCCATTCCGTTGGCATCCATTCCAAAACCGAAGACCATGTGCGCGCATTGGCTGAAGATTTAAAAGTCGTTAGGGTTTTGGTCAATCAAGCCCACACTTTCGGCAACGGTGGCAGCTTCACCAACGGCTTGAACTTCACTCTATCCATGGGCTGTGGTACTTGGGCGGGCAATTCAATTTCTGAAAACTTAAACTATAAACATTTCATCAACATTACTCATCTTGTTAGTGAAATTCCCGAAGATAAGCCTTCAGAAAATGAACTATTTGGTGGCCACTGGCAGAAGTACGGAAAATAAATCATGAATTTTGAAGAATTTGCGGCAAAACCTTTGCTAGCGGTGGCGGGAATATCCGTTCCAAAGTCACAATTAGCTACCACACCAGATCAAGCGCGTGAAGCAGCAAAAACCATAGGCGGCGTTGTCATTAAGGCTCAAGTCCCGGTGGGCAAACGTGGCAAAGCAGGCGGGATTCAAATAGCTGGCTCTCCCGATGAAGCCCACATGCACGCAACCAACATCATTGGCATGGAAATTAGTGGCTTGACGGTGGAAAAAGTTTTGGTTGAAGCTAAATCTAATATTGCCTTTGAATATTATGCAGCCATTTTAAACGATCCAGAATCAAAAGGCCCAATGCTGATGTTTTCCACCGAAGGCGGAATGGATATCGAAGAGATTGCCGAAAACACCCCTGAACAATTACGCAAACACGCTATTGATATTCGCGTCGGACTTCAGCTGGCCGATACAAGAAGTTTGTTGTATGGCTTAGAATTACAAGGGGCCAACGATAAAGTTGTAGATGTTTTGATGAATCTGTATGATGCGTACCGCGCAAATGATGCGGAGCTGTTGGAAATCAATCCGCTAATCCAAACCGCTGATGGTGATATTGTCGCACTTGATTGTAAATTTGTGATGGACGATTCAGCAATCAAACGCCACACAGAATTAGCCACCCAAGGAACTCCCGAAAAGCTAACACTTATCGAGAAAATTGGCGAAAATAATAAAATTAAATATATTGAACTCGACGGCAATGTTGCAGTTTTAGCAAATGGTGCCGGATTAACCATGACCACCATGGACGTTGTTCGCCACCATGGCGGAAATCCTGCAGACTTTTGTGAGATCGGTGGCGAAG
>CALJEW010000273.1 GCA_938074585.1 uncultured Rhodospirillales bacterium
AAGTGGCGAAAACAAGCTTAAAGATGGGTGAAGAACCGGCTGTGGATGCAGAGTTTTTGAGTACTGAACTATTCTTAATTTTTACGAATCGGTGGGCGCGTTTTAACCAATGTATCTGGCCCGTTTTTTTTATCTTATTTAACTCACTAGTTTTTCTGGCATGCGGATTATGTGTGGTGTCTGATGACAAGACGAAAAATTTAATTTGAAAATTCGTGCGACGTTGGTCAACCCATCGGTATGGATTTGATCGGAAGCCAAATGCGATTGGTCGCAGAGCAAGTTCGCCAAAGTTACATAAAGCAACGCGTGCCGAACGCACTCCGGTTAATGAAAGCAGAACCCATGGTTCGTGCGGATATAGCCCGCGGGCTTCCGTCGTGGCAAAAGCTAAGCGGGTATTATTTATATGATTTGGGTGGGGGGATTGTTTCGGCTGCGGGAACGCAAAAACGAGTATAGTCATTGCCAACTTTTGCGTTGCCTGTAAAGCGGGTATTAGCGAGCTTAAATAACACCAATATTTATGAGTGCACAAAAAATTAACTTCAACCAAGCCATCCTCAAATTTAAATTGATTTTACCAACAAGGTGGATGGTTAATAAACATAGCTTGCGCTTGTAATACTGCGCATTTCCGGAACGGATAAAAAGGGCTAACCGCAATTGTTAAGCTAAAAACGTGTAAACAGTGTGCCCGTTGGCGAGATTGCAAATATCAGCATTGCTCAAGCTTTTGATGTAACCATACGTCGCAAACAAAGAGATTTTAAACACGATGTGAAAGGGTGCAATACGCTTGAAGCGGCTTATGACATTAGGCTTCAAATTCCAGCTTGTGGGCACCTTACAGTAAGCTCTTGGGTCCGCGTAAAACAAAAGGGGCAAGCCCCTCCATTAATTTGATACGTCCTTTGGAGATAGTTTTGCTCTCTGGTTAGTTGGGAAATCACAAAAAATCGATGGGCCTTGGCCTTAAAAAAGGGCTGTTCAGCTTGACGGAAGGGGTTTCGGTCCTTATGTCGAAGTCTCATCGTATTAAGGACGAAACCCATGGCCCTTTTGTCAATCATCATTGCACCCGACCCGCGTTTGAAAATTATAGCTGAACCTGTTGAGCAGGTTGATTATGAAATCCGTCAATTAATGGATGATATGTTAGAAACCATGTACAACGCGCCCGGCATTGGGCTGGCCGGACCGCAAGTCGGCTCAACCAAACGGGTCATTGTTCTCGACGTTCATAAAGATGACGAAGCAGAAGATAGCGAGAGCACAGCCAACCCCATTCGCATGGCGAATCCTGAAATCATTGGGGTTTCTGATTACGACCGTACCCATGATGAGGGCTGCTTGTCGTTACCTGAATATTATGCGGAAATTGATCGCCCTGATACCATTCGGGTTCGGTATTTGGATGAGAATAATGAAACGCAAGAAATTGACGCCAATGAACTGTTAGCTACCTGCATACAGCATGAAATTGATCATTTGGATGGGATTTTGTTTGTTGATCACATCACCGCGCTAAAGCGCAATATAATTTTGCGTAAATTGACCAAAATGAAAAAACAAACGGAGCGTAAATCCGCTTAAATGGCAGCCCTTCGAATCATTTTTATGGGCACTCCGAATTTTTCCGTGCCTGTGTTAAAAAGCTTAGTTAAAGCTGGGCATGATATTGTTTGTGTTTATTCTCAACCGCCCCGGCCCGCCGGGCGCGGGCAAAAAGAACGTTTAAGCCCGGTTCACAGCTTTGCCGATGCCCAAGGCTTACAAGTCCGCACACCTAAATCGTTCAAGTCGGATGACTTCCAAGCTGAGTTTGTGGCTTTAAATGCCGATGTAGCGGTTGTTGTTGCGTATGGTTTGATTTTACCGAAAGCGGCCTTAGATGCCCCAAAATTAGGCTGCATTAATATTCATGCATCGCTTTTGCCGCGTTGGCGCGGTGCGGCACCTTTTCAACGTGCGATCCAAGCAGGCGACAAAAAGTCAGGCGTGACAATAATGCAAATGGATGTCGGGTTGGATACGGGCGATATGTTATCAGTCCGGGAAATTGAACTTGAGGCGGATATTAAAGCGTCTCAATTGCATGATCGATTATCAGCTATGGGGGCGGATTTAATAGTTTCCACCTTGGACGATTTAGTTTTGGGCAAGGTGACACCGATCCCACAACCTGAAGAGGGCGTTACGTATGCATCTAAAATTGAAAAATCCGAAGGGCGCATTGATTGGTCCCAGCCTGCTTTGACAATAGATAGGTTGATCCGCGCGTTGACGCCTTGGCCCGGAGTTTGGTTCGAGCATTCGGGCGAGCGTTTTAAAGTATTTGCTGCTGACGTTCTTGACCAAAGCGCGAACGATGCTCCGGGAACCCTAGTTGGGGATCAGTTGCAGGTCGCTTGTGGGGTAGGGGTTGTTCAAATCACGGAACTACAACGCCCCGGCAAAAGGCGTGCTACTGCTGCTGAAGTATTGCGCGGGTATCCGATTGATGCAGGAACTTGCCTCAACGTGTCGTCAATAAAACACTAAAATTTTTTATTATTTTTATTTTAGATATTCAAGCAATGAAAGCATTGGCGCATCGTCTTTAACTTGGACCATGTTGTCGATTTCCTATTTCATTTCAGACATGATAAATTTGGAATGAAGGCACAGCCCACCTGAATACTTGTTTGGAAATAACCGTGACTATCAATCCATCTAAACACGTAACGTGCACAGCACGCTGCAAATGGTCAAATGTAAGCTAGAAATTAGCGTTTCAGCTTTGTGGAACCGATTATATCCCTCATGTGTTTTTGTGCCGCGTTCGAAGTTTACAAAACGCCTTGTAATTGCCGACATGCGTTCGTTGATTATCAATTCAATATAATTAATTCTTTATATTAGGTTTTGATCGTTTTTTAGTTGGAAATTGCTCCGTAATTCATACATTGTTTTAAAATTCATCAACGATTGGATGAATTGAGTCCAAGCATTCGCGATAATAAGAAAACAATAGGAAAATATCATCTTAATCTTCTATAACTTTTAAAATTGGCCCCTGCTTGATTTCAAGCTTTTCTGACATTTGTTGGATTTTATCTAAAGCTTTTTTTACATGGGGGTCACAAGATAAACGGGTAACATCCCCAAAGTTTTAGATGTCCATTTTGTCGCTGCCATAGATATGATTGATCAGCAGGTATGTGAAATTGGTCATATAGGATGAAAGCTCTTTGTTTTTACTGACCGGAAGCTTCAGATTATAGACGCTTTCAATATTGACACC
>CALJEW010000274.1 GCA_938074585.1 uncultured Rhodospirillales bacterium
GATCATCACCGTCAGTGATCCGGCAATCGTAATAAACATTCTTTGGGTGTTCTTATCCATGTAAGGCTCTGTCGATTGGGATATTAGGCTTGTTCGACGGAACCACCGGAAGACAACACACATGCAGCAGACAAACATGCCTGCTGCAAGCCAGAAAGGAAATGCTCCGCCACCGGGTCCTTCGTCTGGTATCCATCCAATAGGGAGTTCTGCACTTTTAAGCATCAAGTAGGCGGAGAAGGCCGCCAAACATAAAGCCATCACTAGTTCAGCCTTGCGCATGGCCGTCTCCTCCGCATTACTTAATTACGGTTCTTCACTGATGATATATCAGTGTTACTTCATTTCACCCGAAGCTTTTAAAAGCTCCGCATGCTTGGCTTGCTCAACAACGAAATAGTCAGTCAGAGCTTTCCCTGTTAACCAACCAGGAAGCAAACCTTTTTTCGCCATATAGTCCTGCCATTCTTTAGTCTTATAGACCTTATCGAAGACATCGACATAGAACGCTTGAACATCGGCACTGATGCCATTTGGTGCAATTATAGAGCGTTGCATGTAATAGACCATATCGTCACCATGTCCTAGTTCTGCAAAAGTTGGGATTTTGGCAAATTTACCTGACATCTTCCCCTTTGGCGTAAAACTTGCTATTGGGCGTGATTTACCTGCATCCCAGAAACCAAGTTGTTCGGACGGGTTGTTTACGGTTGAATTAATGTGTTTACCAATCAGCTCCTTAGCAACCTTTCCACCGCCTTTATAAGGAATGTAAGTCATTTTGATGCCAAACTTTTTTGACAACATTGCTGTTACTAACGAATCTTCAGCACCTTTACCGGTTCCACCCATTTTCCAAGCTTTAGGGCCTGCTTTTTTCACAGCAGCAACATAATCTTCTACCGAGTTAATGTTGGTATCAGAGTTGACCCAAAGCTGGAATGTATCTTCTGCCATCCGAGTAATCGGCGTGAAATTTGCAATATTTACCCCCAGACCAGGCTGACGTAGTGGTGTGGTGTAAAGACTATTCAAAGTCGCCATAACGACATAAGAATCTCCAGCATGACTTTTCAAATAGCTTAAAGCTTCAGCACCAGACCCGCCACCTTTATTGATAGGGATAAACGGCTTTGGTGAAATTTTATGCTTTTCAATAATGCTTTGGATAAAGCGCGCAAGCTTATCAGCTCCCCCGCCCTTGCCTGCCATAATCACAAATTCTATGGGTTTCCTTGGTGTCCAACCTGCGTGAGCAGAATCAATAACAGCAATACTTCCAAGCCCAACGCCAATCGCGACGCCCAAGCTTAATAACGATACGCCTATCTTCTTCATTATAGTCTCCCATTTCAGTTATGTGCCAACCCCGCCGCTATTTTGTATTTTTGCGTTTTACGAGGCACGTTCGATTGTGCAATATTTTGCATTGCAAACCGAGTATATCAGCCGTGGTATTTGGTATACCACGAAATTATAGCCATATATTTATTTGGCGCACAACATATTTTAGAATTTAAAAGGGAAATACAATAAAATCACACAACAGAATTTATTAGAGTACCCACTCAGGGCCAAAATCGACTACTTTCAATGCCGACACTTCACTTCTTTTCTACCCCCCCAAAAGAGACGTTTGAAATATCCCACAATTCTGTCGAGGACGTCAGCAAGCCACCCTTGATGATCAACACCATTAAATCTAGCTGTCTCAATGAGGGTATAGCAAACGTCCAGAAGCTTACCCAGCTTGCGGTCACCCGGCTAGTTCTGGAATTACAATACCTACAGCCTCAGACCAGATAATCCCGAATTGCGATGGCAGCACGAATATTCAAGTTGGCGTCTTCGTCTTCGAGAGGGATGGCGTGGGAGGAATGTTTGGCGATGACGATATCATTGGTCCGGTCGACAAATAGGTACTGTCCGTGAATGCCAAGGCACATTAAGACTGGAGCGCCCAATTCCAGCACGAACCATTTACTCCGGTAGCGAAAGGGCAGGCCGGGGAAATGCTCAACAAAATCGCCAGCCTCCCAGGCTCCAGCATCGCCGCCATTCTGGATGTCATCAATCCAGGCCGTTGGCACAATCTGATTGTCGCCGCGGCGTCCGTCATTGACCATCAGTTGGCCGACACGGGCAAGATCTCGCGTTGTGATACACATGCCGCCTGCTGCCCTAGCAGCGCCCAGACGATCCACCGTGATATAAGCGCTGCGCTCAGCCCCCATAGGCTGCCAAAGTAATTCAGACATCAAATCGGCGTAACGCTTGCCAGTGGCGCGCTCGAAGATCCATGCCATCAGGTCAGTGTTTGGGGAAACATAATGAAAGCGCCCGTTATGAGGGCCATCACTATCGGTTAGCTCTTTAAAAAATGTGCGCAGGTCCGAGGCTGTCTCGCCAAGCCCCATCGGATTCCATCCAGTGGCCTTTCGGTATTCGATAAGCGGGCCGCTGGTGAGTAGGTAGTCCTCGTTAAATTCGATCCCAGCCCGCATATCCAATAAGTTTCGTACCGTGGCATCTTTATAGGCCGTACTGCCAAGTTCTGGTATGTATTCAGAGACCAGAGCCTCTGTTTTTAGCCTGTTCTGTTCCACCAGAATACCAGCCAGCAACCCCAGCATGGATTTGGACACAGACATCAGGATATGAGGTGTGGTTGCCGACATGCCGTTGGCATATTGCTCGGTAACAATGCAGCCCTTATGCAGAACAACAAAACCATCAGAATTGGTTTGCTCAAGGAATGAATCCAAATCAATATTGCCGTCATTTGAAGAAATTGCCAAGCCCTGTAAATTTCGATCTGATTTTTCCAGAGCCTGCACCTGGTCCGGCGCATTGGCGATGTCGGCTGATGGAACGACTTCGCGTACATGCTGGAAGGCCCACTTGTTGAAGGGGACAGTGCGCCAATTCTCCAGCGTCGCCTGGTTTTCTGTCTGGGCCGGGAATTCACTCATCATTATTTGATTGCTCATGAAGGGACTGCCGCCTCTAGGGTTTATGCCATTTACCAAATTAACATAGAAGGTTTAAATGGACAACCTCGATGTAAGCCGCGGAGTATTTGAAGTCTAGATAAAATAAAGAGCTCACTCGCTATCTACCTTCATATACCAACCCCAAAAATCGTTGGGGGTTTAACTCCAATATCAACTATACTCAAGTTAAGGGAATAACAATATTTTTGCTAAATGTCGTTAATCCACTCGTTGGCTAAGAAGACCCGGATCGTTATGACATAGCTAAAACAGCCCAGCATCGCCCCTTGCGCTGCTCAACATCTTAATCAACTAAAATTTCTCCCTATCCCTGAGTAAAAGCTCTAAACCTTAGCCATCTGCTCCCAAACCAGCACTCGTTGCTCTTGGATACCACGATATGCCGACAGCGGGGGGCGCAGCACCATCAGATCCTCTTCGAAACTAACATCGCGAACCTGCTCAGTGTTTAGCCGCGCCAGGTCCGAGGCCGCATCGACCTTGGTGACGAGTTGGCGTCCGTCGTAGGTGAAGTTGCCACAATATGACAGATACTCGCGGGTCCGGCCATCCCCCATCGTTTTAGTGCCGTCGCAAAGTATAGCCATCATCCGGCCGTCAGCTCCGAGCGTCAAACGTCCTTGTGCGTTTTCACCGCCATAGGGCGGAGCCGCCGTCGGACTGCCATCCTCTTTGGTCGCGCAGACCTGGACCAACCGCCAAGTCCCTACAACATCTCGCATAAACTCGACCCTCTGTTCGATTTAAGATTAAAAGCCTATTCAGCGGCAATTATGGCTGGAGCCTCTGGGATATCCAAGGTTGTCACCCGGCGCAGCTCCCGGCGTTGATTGGCGTCGTCATAACGGGTTGCGCGGTGCATTGTGGCGCGGTTATCCCAGATGACCAGATCCCCATCTCGCCATTGGTGAGCGTGGACAAATTGAGGCTGAGTGGCGTGCTCCATCAACTCTTTGATCAAGATGCGCGCTTCAGGCAGCTCCCATCCAATAATCGAAGATATATGTGAGGCGAGGTAAAGTGCTTTGCGCTCAGTGCGCGGCAAGGTCCGGATCAGCGGGTGAACCGCCCCCTTCAACTTCTCATGCTCGTCCTCTGAAAACTCAAACCCTAACGTCGTGCGGGAATACGCAATCGAATGATGGCATTGCAAGCCCTCAAGTTCGACCTTCAGCCCCTCGTCCAAGCCGTCGTAAGCAGCCCGCATATCACCAAATAGGGTATCGGCCCTATCCTGCGGTAGCACTTGTGCATGCAGCATCGAATAGCGACCTGCCGGATCCTGAAACGACGCATCGGTATGCCAAAGTCGGTTGGCCAGCCCGTAAAGTCGGCGACGGTCGTCAGATTTCATCAAGGTCTTGTCGGACGCAACATTGGAAATATCTGTGACGGCCTCAGTCCCAAGCCGGCTCTTGGTGAGTGCCGCCGCCCCGGTCTTGGTGTGCAATTCCCCATCCAGGCGCTTAGCAAAGGCTTTATGCTCGTCGTCAGTAAACTGCTGATCGCGGAACACCAGCACAGCGTACTTGTCCATCGCGCCTCGGATTTCCGACAAAACAGTCTCGTCCACCGTGTCACGCAAATTGATTGGTCCGACTACGCCGAAAAAACTTGAATGCTGCTGATTTACCGAAATGACCATGATGACACTCTCAGAGGTTATCAACCCTAATCGTAATACTACCCCGCCTTATAACGCGTGTAAACATGCTTTTGCACAGTGTAATGGTTCAGGTTATTTAAGACACTCAGCCCCTCGAGTATTCTACCGCAAATATGTAATGAGGTGACTAGAAGCACGTTATGATTTTTATGTTAATTGCCCAGGCCCTCATCAGATCTCTCTGTCAAAGCGGTTGAGGTTGACAATGGCACTGTCAGACTAAACCAGCTTTAATGGATACTCACAGAAATCGTAGAATTTTTTAATGCAAACTGAAAACCCATTCTGCCATTTCAAAACATTCCTGAGATCACCGGTTCACTCTGATGATATCCGTCAGGCTGCTATAGGTTTCAGAATTGGGTTTGTGAAAACCGCTGGTGATCTAGTTGCATCAGAGTTTATCAACAAAGCTTATCAGATTAAGGCGGAGGCGAAAGACAAGCATAATTCTGCACTTGCTGAGAAAGAAAATACGCTTAGTGCATAGTCAGCTATATATTTTGTACTTATAGATGGTTTGGGCTTCTTCGCTCGTCAAAAACCGGGTGCCAATCCAAGTTGCAGATGCGCTAAGCACCAGCACGGCAGCCAAGCTCCGACCATCGGCGATGCAATTAGCGGCGACAACTGGTATAAGCTGAAGTATCTTAAAGCTTCCGCGGACATGTCCGCCTGCTTCCCAGCCTTGCGCGACAATCACGTCAACGCGATAGCCAGTTGGGCCAATCCGCTGGCTACTACAAATAGTACCCAAAGGACCGCCAACCCAAGTCCCACTCGAAACGCTGTTCGTTCATCGTTGGCTACTCTGTTCGGCAATGCCGTAAGTAAAATTGCAATTACGGGCAAGGATGCCATAGCGACGTGAGCTGCACCGCTATGCTGTAGTGCAGCGAATAGTGCCAAGGAATCAAAATTCTGTCCCGTCGCAGCAGCGCTGGGCATAAACAGGGCGTTGGCTGCAACGCCGCTACCAGTAACATAAGCCCCTATTCCGCCGAGGATCGTGACCACGGCAACTGCTGGATAAATACCAAGCTGAGACAGTTGACCAGAAAGGGCTGCAATTCCACCTATTTCAACGAGCAGCCTAGCTGTGACAAGAAAGAAAAATATGCTGGCGAGCGCCCGCCATGATCGCGACGCCACTTCGTTTAGAATAGGCCGGTCCGATCCTGACTTTGATTGACCAAACTGCCAGGCTATGCAGATGAGCGCAACCGTCAGCAAAGCTATTCCCGGTGATTTAATCAAATCAAATGAAACCCGGTTCGTCTCGATAACAAATGAAATACCTGCTCCTGCCAAGTAGGGGGCTGAAAGCTTTTGCAGAACGACAGCTACGATTAGTAGGCCGTAGGGCAGTAACGCGGGGCGAGCCAGAACGTGAACTAAGTCCTGTCTGATAGACCCAAACATTAACGAATAAAATATCACGGCCAGTCCACCACCGACGCCGGCCACTTCGACCCCAATCCAATTAGAGGTCGCAGCAATCCCAACGGTCAACGCGACACCAGCAAACAAAGCATAAATTGCATCCTGTAGGTTTGGCCTAGCTACTATCAGCAAGCAAAATAATGGAAGAAAAAACGCTATTGGACCACTAGTGGTGATGATTGCATTAGCGAGATCTTGCGGCGGCAATCCAGAAAGTTCGGCCCCGAGTAATGCCGAGACGGACAAAGCGCCCCAAGGCATTAGGCTCATGCCAATTAAGGCCAGGCAAATAGTCTTGTTACGGTCCACGAGTTGCAGGAGGAGTGGAACGGTCACTAGCATAGAAATGCCGTATCCAGTCAAAGACTCAAGCATCACACCAATCCCTAACGTGATTAAAATCATCGCTCTAGAAGGGGCTAAACTCAAGGTATTGATAGCATCGCCAAGAGCACCAAGTCCGCCGCTGCGACTGCTTACTTCGGCAAAAAAGAGCCCCAAGAAAATAACAACCCCAACCAGTAACTCTAAGACAACAGAATCAGCAACAGCGTGGCCTAAATGGTCGAATTGAATAGGCGAGAAAGTGCCAAAGGCCCAGAGTGCCAAGGTGGTAATTAGTGCAAAAGTCGCCGCAGCCAACCCGCTCAATCGTAGCACTAATACAGCAACCACCACTGCTACACATGGCAATAATGCAAGATAGTTTATCATTCTTAAGTCCCACACACTTCTAGAAACTTAGGGGGCCAATGACGCAAAGTCTACTATTACTAAGTTTGGAATGCCCCACCTAAATTGCGACCATTGGCAATCTGCCCACTTCTGATCCAATGTGTTGATTGAAGATTGATTCAAGTGCTTTATTTAAATTCTGTGAAAAATATAATTTGAACGGTGTTCCAAGCAACTGGTCACTTCAGCACTGGGCCAACAGCTACTGTTTTGTATAGCACAAAATAATTTCTGCTTTGCTCCCTATAAGCGGACACGAGAATTAGATTTAAAATTTTACAGAATTCACCTCATTTTTCCGTGCAGGAAAGAACATAACCTGTCCATATTGATAAAGTCTGTTTGTGCCAGAAGAAGATATTGTCCTATGGAGGTGAGTTGGTTTTTGCGGTTCATTTCTACGATTTTGATCTCTTCGAGTATAGCGTACACTGAATGGAACGCCTTGAAACCTTTCATAGGGCGCGTGATCTTCTTTATAAAACGGTTATTCTGCTCGATAATATTGTTCAGATATATGACCTGAAGGATGTCGATCAAACGGAGCCGTTCGTTTAACATGAAAAGGCTATGCATATTCTTGCGACTGGGAAAATTGGCACCACTTTTATCAATAACCACCGTTTCAGGGACACCGTTGTCGCTAAGAGTGGGAGTGAAAAAGGTCGTTCCGGTAGTTTAATCGCGCCGCTCAGACAACATGAAGTCGAGAGACGAAGATCTACTCCATGAAGGGGAATTAATGTTGGTTGCGAAACAGTCCGCTTTTGGTGGAACCAAGTCGGCCCATTGTTTGTCAGCCAAATCCGTAAGAGACGGTACACCGATCCCTCAAAGCCGTTTAAACTGGAAATAGCATCTTGATTCCCAAAACAGCTTCTATGTTGTCAAGCGCATGTAGAGCTGGATGATCAAGATCATTGTTGGAAACGAAAAATTTAGATTGGCTGGTAAAAGGATTTTGCATAACCTAAAATACCAAGTATTATTGATATATGAGATCCTTTAGTTATTCTGAGGTCTCCATAAATAAAAAGTCGAACTATTTCCATAAATAAATCAAAAAACATGTGTTATTATAAATCAATAATTTTGAATTCTACTTGTTCTCAACTTTCTTTCGTATTCTTGAAATATAGATAACCTTTGCAATGCCCAAAAAACACCACTGTACTGAGGATGATTAGTATCAATATCAGAAATAAGATTGTTTTATAAGAACTATTTCAAATATTAGTACGACTTGCACATTAATCTTTACCCGACATATCAATATCAGAATATAACATTCGTTCGCTCAACTTTGAGCCGACGTTACTGAAAGTGTAAAACCATGAGCTATGAGATTTTTCACCCACAAGATGTCGTCATTATTTTCGCGATAGCTTGGTTTGGAGGCTTAATCATTACAGCCCATCTTTTGGAACGGCGAAAAGCGTTTCTCAGTTCAACCATTAAGAATGGAATTAAAGGCAATCAGACAATGTAATATTATTTTTAGACGATCTCTCATAAATACGGTTAAAATCTATACAGAGTTTACTATATAGATTTTATAGAATTTAATTATTTAAGGTGATGACTTAATGACAATAGAATACCCAAATACGAATTTATATATCAACGGCAAGTGGAGACCATCTAATTCAGGTGACACACTTGATGTTATTAATCCCGCGACTGAAGAAGTCATCGGTAATGTGGCACGAGCTGGAATTTCTGATTTAGATGAAGCACTTGAGGCGGCTGATAATGCCTTCAAAGTATGGAAAAAAACAACCCCGTTTGAACGCTATAAAATTTTACGCAAAGCCGCTGAATTACTTAGAAATAGGGTAGATTCAATAGCAGAAATGATGACTACGGAACATGGTAAACCTTTAGCTGAAGCCAAAGGTGAAACATTGATGGGAGCGGATAGAATAGACTGGATGGCTGAAGAAGGCCGACGTGCATATGGGCGCATGATCCCAGCAAGGATAAATGGTGTATATCAATTCACAGTAAAGGAGCCTGTTG
>CALJEW010000275.1 GCA_938074585.1 uncultured Rhodospirillales bacterium
TGGTGCAGTTGGTGAAGATTTATTACGTGGTATTGTCGCGGCACATTCATTAAGCGCAAACAAGTCGAAGCCCTGGCGAATGATTGCAGGCTCCAGTTTACCGAGCGATGCGTATAGTGATATCGAACAATGCTGCGGGGATGGATTGAGCCTTGAACGGGCAAGATCAGACTTCATTTATGTGCTGCGTAATTGTGATCTTTCCATATCGTTGGGTGGTTACAATACGGTTATGGATGTAATGTCAGCGAAGTGTAGGAACCTAGTTGTGCCGTTCAGTGGTGGAGTGGAAACAGAACAACTGTTTAGGGCTAAGGCCTTTGCGGAGCAAGGCTGGATCAATATCTTTGAAGGAGATGTTTCAAACCCAAATGAATTAGCTGAAGCAATTGATAATGCAGCCGAAAGACCTGCGTTTGAAGGCCAAGGGCTTGATATAAATGGAGCTGATAAAACAGCCCAAATGATTTTTAGGATGCTTTAATATGGCGACTTGGAACGATTTAAATGATGAATTGGACCGTTGGCAGGATACGGGCAAAGATGCGACCTTTTGGTGGCGCGATGATGACGCGATTGAGCCAACAAATTTGCTGGAACGATTGATACAAATTAGTTCAGAGAGCACCGCGCCTTGTATGGTTGCTGTGGTTCCGCACTTAGCGGCTCCGGCCTTAACCCTTCGGCTTAATGACGCGCCAACAATTTACCCCGCTCAGCATGGTTATCGGCATATAAATCACGCGCCTGAAGGTCAAAAGGCTACTGAATTCGGCGATCACCGAAACCGCGCAGTTCTTGAAAATGAATTACGAGTTGGCTGGCAAAACCTCCAATCCTTAAATCGCCTAGCGCCTATATTCGTTCCCCCATGGAATCGAATGACCGATGAATTGAACGGTTATTTGCGATCTATCGGGTTGGAAGGTGTCTCTCAGCATGCGCCCCGAAAGGCTAAAATTGCAAAGGGGGGATTGGTTCAGGTCAATACACACGTAGACATTATCAATTGGCGTACAACGCGTGGTTTTGCAGGTATGGAAAAAGTACTTGTTAACGTTCTGTCACATCTACAAAGTCGTCGTATTGGGCAAGTTGATGATGCAGAGCCAACGGGTTTGCTGACGCATCATTTAAATCATGATGAAGGATGTTGGGAATTTATGGATGAATTGCTTGACTGGACGAATTCTAAATCCAACGTAAGATGGCTTACACCGTTTGAAGCATTTGAAATTGCGGTGCCTAAAAATGAACTGGAAAAATAAGTAAAATGGATGATTTGCTTCAAATAAAAGACCTGCACGTGGGATTTGATTCGCGTGCGGGGCGGGTTGAAGCGGTTTGCGGAGTATCGTTTCGGGTGCGCGCGGGCAGTTGCGTTGCTGTTGTCGGAGAAAGTGGCTCCGGAAAATCGGTTTGTGCCCAAGCCATTATGGGGATTTTGCCCCGCACTGCATCTATTGCCAGTGGCAGCATTCTATTTCGCGATCCCAAAACTGAAATTATTACTGATTTAGCCGTCCTAAATACCCGCAGCGAAGAATATCGTACTATTCGTGGTGGCCGTATTTCTATTATTTTCCAAGAACCAATGACGTCTTTATCGCCGCTTCATACGGTAGGTGATCAAATTACAGAAGCCTTGCGTTTGCATGAAGGGTTATCCGGCGATGCGGCTAAGGCCCGGTGCATCGACATTTTAAAATTGGTTCGTTTTCCCGATCCTGTTCGGGCGTATAAAACCTATTCGTTTGAGCTTTCTGGTGGGCTTCGCCAGCGCGCTATGATTGCTATGGCCTTGGTTTGTGGCCCCGCACTTTTAATTGCGGACGAGCCCTCAACAGCTTTGGATGTGACCGTTCAGGCTCAAATATTGGGCCTTATTAAAGACCTACAAAAAGAACTGGGCATGGCGGTTTTGATGATTACCCACGATATGGGTGTTGTTGCAAACGTAGCCGATGAAGTCGTTGTTGTTTACCATGGAGAAGTCATGGAAAGTGGCATGGTTGACGATATTTTCAGAAAACCAGGTCACCCCTATTTGAAAGCCTTATTACGTGCAGTTCCAAAATTTGAATACGCAGAAGGCGAACGCTTGATCCCGTTACGCGAAATCAAACCGCACCGGGGGCATTTACTTAAATCGCGCGATACGTCCGTCGGGGTTGATAACACCAAGCCAATCCTTGAGGTGAATAATTTATCGAAAAGCTTCACAATCAGAAGTGAAGGCATGGGCGGTGCCGGTAAGTCAGTACTTAAAATCAAAGCCGTTGATCATGTGAGTTTTGATGTCGCACGAGGCGAATGTTTGGCGATTGTTGGTGAATCGGGTTGTGGTAAAACCACGGTTAGCAAAATGATCATGCGCGCTATGGATGCAGATACCGGTGAAATCATTTATAATGATCAAGGGATGGATGTTCGTTTGTCTGATATGGGCGATAAGGAAATGATCCCGTTTCGGAAAAAAATTCAATACATTTTTCAAGATCCATTTGGGTCGTTAAACCCCCGAATGACTGTGTTTGATATTCTATCAGAACCTTTTGCTATTCATAAAATTGGGAATGATGCGTATCGCCGTGAAGTGGTTCTTGAATTAATGAACTTAGTCGGACTCGATCCGCGCCATTTAAACCGCTATCCACACAGTTTTTCAGGTGGCCAGCGTCAACGTATTGGGATTGCTCGGGTCTTGGCGTTACAGCCTGAATTGGTCATTTGTGACGAGCCCGTTTCGGCTCTGGATGTGTCGGTTCAAGCTCAAGTTTTGAACTTGCTAAAAGATTTAAAAAAAGAAATGGGCCTAACGTATTTGTTTATTTCGCATGATATGGCCGTGGTTAATTATATTGCAGATCGCATTGCGGTTATGTGTCGGGGGAGGTTGGTTGAATTGGCTCCTAAAGAGCTGTTATTCAAATCACCTCAGCATCCTTACACCAAAGCATTGCTTGATTCCGTTCCCTTCCCAGATCCCTCACACCCGTTAGATTTCCAAGCAGTGCGTGAAACGACAATGACCAACCCTGACAACTGGCCAGACCCATATGATGTTCGGGATGCAACGGATGCGTCACTCATCGATATTGGAGGTGGGCATTTTGTCCGCGCTCATGACCGTAGCAATTTAAGAACTGTTGCTTGATGATGCAAAGTGCAGACGTGTTGGCAGTTGTTGTTTCTAAAGGCCAAATTGCGGCCAGCGCGATGGCTAATATTTCGCTGCATTCACCGTTTAAAACGATTGAAATTATTGAAATTGAGCAAGGTGCGATACCGGCCGATGATAAAAATCTGGCGGTTGATCGAGCAATCGAACTCGATGCTTCGTGGATACTTTTTATTGCTCCAGGTGAACACGTAAACCCGGACGCACTGGCATTCCTTTTACCTGCTCTTGATGGGTATGACGCGTTGTGGGGCGGTATCGCGCTGACTGATGGCTTAGGGAATTCGGAATTAGCGACAAAAAGCCAGTTTAGTTCTAGGGATTTAGTTCGTAACTTCCATATGGCTTTGCAATGGTGGATCGGCAAAAGTCATTTTGTTCGAACCGAAGTTGCAAACCGAATTCGGTTTGACCGGAATGCTGGAAATGTTTGGTATGGAGACTATCTCATACGTATGTGGAATGCAGCGCGTTGCTTGAAATCTGCTCAACCTATCACATCGATACAAGGCGATCTTCCTGAGGTATCAGAAGTAGATCGTGGCCATTTAGCGTCATATTTACGTGATTATCCCAAATATATAAATGTTCAATACCGCAGCCATCAAATTTATTTTCCTTATACTGGGCGCAACCCAACGCTGGAACGGGTTCAGCTTCGGGGGCTGTTTTATGAACAATCTGATTTAGAAGCCCTAATCCCTCATGTAAACCCGGGCGCGGTTTGTATTGATGTTGGGGCGAATACTGGTAATCATACGATCTTTTTCGAGAAAATTTTGGGCGCATCGAAAGTTATTCCGATCGAGCCTAGTCCCGACACGATTATCATTTTAAATGATGTTATCGAAAAAAATAACCTAACCTCAATCGATCCATCTAAATTAGGGATTGGTGTTGGCCGAAAGGAAGGGCTGTTTGATCTGAAAGTCGGGCGTCGTGGATATTTAGGCACGGCACGATTAGTACCGGGACAGGCAGGAGCTATCCAAGTGTTACCACTGGATTTATTCATTGATGATGATGTTGATTTTATCAAAATAGACGTCGAAATGATGGAAATTGATGTCTTAGAAGGAGCACAGGCTTTGATCGCACGGTGTCAGCCTGTTTTATTAATTGAGGCGCAGGATGAAAATTGTGCGGCCCTATTCGCAATTTTAAATAATCTCGACTATCGTGTTGAAAATGTTTTCCCAGATCAGGGCTATGCCAATTATTTGGCGTTGCCAAAAAATAAAGACTGATAGAAAAATGGCCCATACTTTACGCAAAACCTTACTTCTAATCAGCGCTTTTGCTTTAAGCTCTGTAGCGCAATCGACTAAAGCGGCTTCGTATCAAGAACCGCCTGTGTTTAAAAAGGCTGTTGCGTCTGGCGCGTTACCACCCATATCGAGCCGTGTACCAATGGAGCCTTCAGTGGTTGCGCTTGAAGAAAATGGCTTGGTACTTGGAAAATACGGGGGCTCTATTCGTACGATTATGGGGCGCGCCAAAGATATCCGGATGATGGTTGTTTATGGTTATGCGCGGCTGGTTGGTTATGATCGAAAATATAAAATAAAAGCTGATATTTTACACGATTTTGAAGTCGAAGAAGGCCGCCGGTTTACCCTGCATTTACGTAAAGGCCATAAGTGGTCCGACGGACATCCCTTTACGACAGAAGATTTCCGCTATTATTGGGAAGACGTTGCAACAGACCCTGATATTTCCCCCTATGGGGCACCTAAGGAATTGTTGGTTGAGGGCAAACTGCCGCAATTTGAAGTGATTGATGATGTAACTGTGCGCTACACATGGGAGAAGGCTAACCCGTTCTTTTTAACCGCATTAGCAGGCGCATCGCCGCTCTTTATTTTCCGCCCATCCCATTTTATGAAGCCGTTTCATGCTAAATATACCGATGAAAAAGTGTTGAATGAAAAAATAAAAGCACATAGAAAGCGCACATGGCGGGCTTTGCATTTCCATTATGATCGTCAATACAGGTTTGACCGGATTGGGTTGCCGACATTGCAGCCGTGGCTGAATACAACAAAACCACCTTCTGATCGCTTTGTTTTTAAGCGCAACCCGTATTTCTATCGCGTTGATGCCAACGGTTTACAACTGCCTTATGCAGATGAAGTGGTTATGACTATTGCGGGAAGTAAGTTAATTGCGGCCAAAGCTGGCAGTGGAGAAGCAGATTTACAAGCGCGTGCATTACAGTTTAAAAATTATACGTTCTTAAAACGAGGCGAAAAACGAAGCGGGTTTACCGTGCATCGTTGGGTGGCGGCGCTTGGATCGCAAATGGCCTTGTTTCCAAATTTAAATACGGCGGACCCTGAATGGAAAAAGCTGCTCCGTGATGTTCGGTTTCGACGTGCCCTGTCCCTTGGCATTGATCGCCATGAAATTAATCAAGTTGTGTATTTCGGTTTAGGTTTAGAAGGCGGGAATTCTGTGCTTCCAAACAGTACATTGTTCAAACCGAGTTACCGCACCAAATGGTCGAGTTATAATGTGAAAATGGCTAATGAATTATTGGATCAATTGGGCCTAGATAAACGCGATAGCAGTGATATGCGATTGATGCCGGATGGTCGGGCGCTTGAAATTATTGTTGAATCCGCGGGTGAAGAAAGCGATCAAGCTGACGTTTTACAGCTCATAACGGACAGCTGGCGTAAGTTGGGCATTCGGTTGTTTACAAAACCAACACGGCGCGAAGTGCTTAGACGGCGGGCCATTGCGGGTGCCACAACAATGTCGATTTGGTACGGTTTAGAAAATGGCGTGCCAACGGCGAATTCATCTCCAGCTCAATTAACGCCGTCGCGCGATGATCAATTGCAATGGCCCAAATGGGGACAATATCAGATCACAGAAGGCAAAAGCGGAGAACCCGCTGATTATCCACCCGCAGTTAAATTGATTGCGCTGAACAAAGCATGGATTGGGGCCAATAGTGATGACGAGCGGGAAAAAATTTGGCATCAAGTATTAGAAATTAATGCAGACCAAGTTTTCAGTATCGGGCTTATTGCCGGAATCCCGCAGCCGGTTGTGGTTAAGAACACGTTACGTAATGTGCCTAAAAAGGGCGTATATAATTGGGACCCCGGCGCACACTTTGGCATCTATCGTCCCGATACGTTTTGGTTTGAGAAGGATTAAGAGCTGATATGTACCAATATTTCTTACGCCGTATTTGCATTATGGGGATTACTTTAGTCGTCATTAGTGCATTGGTATTTATTATTATTCAGTTGCCGCCGGGTGATTATTTAACAACTTATATTGAAGAGCTTAAAGCCCAAGGCGAAGTTGTTGACCCTAAAAAAATCACCTTTTTACGGTCTCAATATGGTTTAGATAAACCAATGACGACACAATACTTTGTTTGGCTAGCGGGCATGCTTCAAGGTGATTTTGGGTATTCGTTTGAGTATGACTTACCCGTTAGTGATATTGTTGGTGACCGTATGTGGTTGTCGATGATCTTGAACTTTGCAACGGTCTTGTTCGTTTACATTATGTCTTTCCCAATCGGTGTCTATTCTGCAACGCACCAATACAGCTGGGGCGATCACGGTCTTACATTTATTGGGTTTTTAGGCTTGGCGACTCCAAATTTCTTACTGGCGTTGATCTTATTATATTTTGCAAACGTTTGGTTTGGAACGTCCATCGGTGGGCTTATGGAGCCTGAGTTTATTGATCAGCCATGGACGTGGGGCAAAATCAAATCGGTACTGGCGCATTTATGGGTCCCGGTTGTGGTTATTGGAACATCGGGCACCGCCGGAATGATCCGCCGCTTGCGTGCAAATTTATTGGATGAGTTGCAAAAACAATACGTTGTAACGGGGCGTGCTAAGGGATTGGGTGAACTTCGTTTGCTGATTAAGTACCCCATGCGCATGGCGCTTAATCCGTTCATTGCAGACATTGGCAGCTTGTTGCCACAAGTTGTCTCTGGTTCGGTTATTGTGTCGGCTGTTATGTCGTTGCCGACCACGGGACCGATGTTGCTATCGGCTTTGCAAAGCCAAGATATGTATTTAGCAGGATCGTTTTTGATGTTTTTGGCCGTGTTGACGGTAATTGGGATGTTTGTATCGGATGTGTTGCTGGCCATGCTCGACCCTCGTATTCGTTTGGATGGTGGGGTGAAAAGATGAGTGAAGACCTAGAGCATTTTGTATCATCTGCTCCATTTGATCCGGTTTCTGTTGAGCAGCTTACACCTGAACAAGAAAAATATTATTTGGCATCACAATGGCAAATGATGTGGTGGCGATTTAAGGGCCATCGGTTAGCTGTGTTCGCAGGAATTATTTTAATCCTGAGTTATCTGTCAATTATTATTTCAGAATTGATCGCTCCCTATGCCCTACATACGCGCCATACAGACCACATTTACGCGCCGCCTCAGGCCATTCATTTTATGCATGAAGGGGATTTTGTCGGACCGTTTGTCTATCCACTTAACTATACTTTAAATATGGATACGCTGAAGCGAGAGTATTCCGAAAACACATCTGAGCCTCGCCCGATCCGGTTCCTTTGCTCAGGTGACCCATATGAGTTTTGGGGCCTTTTTGATGCCAGTTTTCATTTTGTCTGCCCAGATAAAAAAGGGACTTTGTTTTTAATGGGAACCGACAGGTTGGGCCGCGATATGTTGTCACGCCTGATTTATGGCGCGCGTATCTCGCTAACCGTGGGGTTAATAGGGATTACCATTAGTTTTATTTTGGGGATAACAATCGGTGGCATGGCTGGATACTTCGGCGGTTGGGTTGATAGTTCAGTTCAGCGAGTGATCGAAATTTTGAAGTCGTTGCCAGAGCTGCCGTTGTGGATGGCTCTTTCAGCCGCCTTACCGGCCAACTGGAGTCCGCTTCTAATTTATTTGGGCATTACCATCATTCTTGGATTGCTCGACTGGCCGGGCTTAGCGCGTGCGGTGCGGTCTAAATTATTAGCCTTGCGGGAAGAAGATTATGCGGTCGCGGCCCGATTGATGGGAAGTACTCCAAAGCACATTATTGGACGCCATTTGCTGCCAAACTTCATGAGCCACCTTATTGCATCTGCAACACTTTCAGTTCCCTCCATGATCTTAGGTGAAACGGCGCTCAGCTTCCTAGGGCTTGGATTGCGGCCACCCATCACCAGTTGGGGTGTGTTGTTATCGGAAGCGCAAAACATAGAATCCGTTGCCTTATACCCTTGGTTGATGGTGCCAATGTTGCCGGTGGTGATTATCGTTTTGGCCTTTAATTTTTTGGGTGATGGGTTACGCGATGCCGCTGATCCCTATGATTAGTCTCTTAGGGCTCTGAGCAAAGCCCACGTCTATTCAAAAGTAAGTGACCTGACGCGCTTGTGGGGTATGCGGACAATCATGTGGGCGCATTGTTAATTTGATTTAGGGTCATCTCTTAAGCGCAAGGGAAATTTAAATGGAATGGATAGAGCGGCTTTTTTTAGGCTTTTTTTCTTGTAGGAATTAGCAGACCGTCTGGGCACAAAGTACAAACCAGCCTATTCGACATTTTAAAGTTCAAAAACGTACCCAATTGGGTGCCACAGAAGTGTTTACGGTTTATTATAACGTTGCAGGTAGTGTGACGAAGGGGTATGCGCTATCGGGTGATGTGACAGCCAAATCATACCTAAAATGGTGAAAGTATAATTAATCCCCATAAACTTAGGC
>CALJEW010000276.1 GCA_938074585.1 uncultured Rhodospirillales bacterium
CAAATTTAAATACAAAAAATAAATGTATAAATTTTTCTTTCTTTTTTTACCTATCCATCATAAATAATGCAAGGGAATAAAAGGAACACTCATGGACCATCTGGACGACATCGAAAGCAAAAGTATTTACATCCTACGTGAAGCCTTTAATCGGCTGGAACGTATTGGGATGCTTTGGTCCCTGGGCAAAGATTCCAATGTAATGGTTTGGCTGGCTAAAAAGGCTTTTTTTGGGAATGTCCCCTTCCCCGTCATTCATGTCGATACTGGAAATAAATTCCCTGAAATGTATGACTTCAGAGATCGCTATTCGAAAGAATGGGAATTAGATTTATTATTAGGTGATTGCCCCCCGTTAGAAGAAATGGACCCGACATTACCTCCCGCTGCCCGCGCCGCGGCACGCAAAACAGCAGGGCTTAAAAACTTCCTAAATGCAAATCCGTTCCCGGGTATCATAACGGGGATTCGGCGCGACGAAGAAGGGACACGCGCCAAAGAACGCGTTTTTAGTCCTCGCGGCGTTGATGCAAAATGGAATGTAAAAGATCAACCACCTGAATTTTGGGATCAATACAAAACCGATTTCCCTGAAGGCACCCACGTTCGCATTCACCCGCTATTGCATTGGACAGAGTTGGACATTTGGCGCTATATGCAACGCGAAAAAATACCTGCTATTGATTTATATTTCTCTAAAAATGGTAAAAGATATCGCTCGCTTGGCGATCAAAATATCACAAATCCAGTGGATAGTGATGCATCAACAATCGAAAAAATTATTGCAGAGCTTGAAACAACAAAAGTTGCAGAACGCAGTGGCCGGGCCATGGACCACGAGGCAGAAGACATTTTCGAGCGCTTACGTTCAGACGGGTATATGTAACAATGTACAAAGTTGTAAGTACAGTTGACACCGAAATAGCTCCCCTTAAAATCGTCATTGTTGGCCATGTGGACCATGGCAAATCAACGGTTGTTGGGCGAATATTTCACGATACAGGCACCTTGGCTGATGGCCGCGTTGAAGCCATTAAAAAAATGTGTAAAAAGCGTGGAATGCCGTTCGAATGGGCCTTTGTTATGGATTCTTTGCAATCCGAACGGGACCAAGGGATCACAATTGATGTCTCTCAGGTGTTTTTTAACTCATCGAAGCGCCGCTATGTTTTGATCGATGCGCCGGGCCACCATGAATTTATTAAAAACATGGTTACGGGTGCGGCGTCTGCTGATGCGGCTGTGTTAGTGATTGATGCAGAACAAGGGGTACGCGAAGAAACCCGTAGGCATGCGTATTTATTGCATTTGCTGGGTTTACGCCGGGTTGTTGTCGCTTTATCAAAAATGGATTTGGTCGATTATTCTGAAGCCCAATATAACGAAGTAAAATCTGAATGCGTTAATTACTTAAGCTCCATTGGGCTTGATGCGTCTGCAATTAAAGTGGTCCCTGTTTCCGGCCGCGATGGCGACAATATTGTCAACGCATCCACATCAATGAATTGGTATACAGGGCCTAAACTGCTGGATTGCTTGGATCAGTTCTCTGACCCCGCTCCGGATACAGATTTACCGCTTCGGTTGCCAGTTCAAGATGTTTATAAATTCGACAAACGCCGGATTGTTGCTGGTCGCATAGAAAGTGGAAAATTAGCCGTCGGTGATGCACTTACGTTTTCACCTTCGAACAAAAGTGCAAAAATTAAATCGATCGAGTCGTGGAATGTAGATCACATACCAACCAGCGCTGAAGCCGGTCAGTCGATAGGGATTACCCTTGATCAGCAAGTTTTTGTCGAGCGCGGCGAAGTCGCCAGCCACCTGACATCTCCGCCCTGCTTAACCAATATGTTTAGGGCCAAGCTATTTTGGCTTGGACGTACGCCGGTTACGGTTGGCCGTCGATATAAACTTAAAATGAATACGGCTTCTTATGTTGTTGAAGTCGAAAAAATTGAAAAAGTGATCAACGTTGAAGATTTGGGCGAAGTGACTAGCAATCAGGTTGATCGCTATGCTGTTGGAGAAGTCATATTCCGGTCGCGCGGTCTTATGGCCGTTGATGCATTCAGCGATAATATGAACACTGGCCGATTTGTATTGGTCGATAACGATGACATTGCAGGCGGTGGACTTATTGATACGGATAGCTTTGAAGATCAACGTCAGCGGGTAGGGCCACGCTCACAAAACGTCGAAACCATCGAACATAGAGTTAAATTAGAACAACGTTGGCGCGTAAACGGACACAAAAGTGGTATCATCTGGTTTACAGGCTTACCCGGTTCAGGGAAATCGACGCTTTCGTTCGGCCTTGAAAAAGAATTGTTCGATAACGGCTACCATACTTATGTGTTGGACGGGGAAAACATTCGTCAGCATTTGTCAGAAGATTTGAGCTTTTCACCGGAAGATCGGTCTGAAAACATTCGCCGCGTTGGCCAATCAGCTCGATTATTTGTCAGTGCGGGCGTTATTGCCATCACATCGTTTATTTCACCGTACCGCACAGACCGCGACCGGGTGCGGGCACTGGCACCAAACAGTTTCCATGAAATCTATTTAAATGCTCCGATCGAGATTTGTGAGGCGCGCGATACAAGTGGGGCTTACGAAAAAGCCCGACGCGGTGAAATACAAGACTTCACAGGAATCTCGGCTCCCTATGAAAAACCAGTAGCACCTGAGCTCACAATTGATACGGCCAATCAAAGCGCTGAAAAAAGTTTGGAACAAGTCATCGATTACGTGCATAAAAGATTTTTACGTTAGGGTGAAAAGTCTAGGTAGCCTATACGTCTCAATTAATTGCGTGTTCTGCTAGAAACTTAGCCGGTGAAATAGCGTTCAGGTATGAAATTGCACAGCCTAATTCTTTGTCTTTGCGTTCACCAATTTCATCACACATCGAAATAAATATCTTCGACTGCTTGCCCTTTATTTCGCCCGACTGGGCCGCTAACGCTTTAGGGTTATCCGCTTCTTTGCGGCCTTTTACGGTAGGTTCTTTTTCTGCATTTTCGGCTTCAAGTATGATATCTGGAGCAACACCATGGGCCTGCAATGTTTTACCATCGGGGCCGTAATACAGAGCAGTTGTTAGTTTCAAGGCTCCGTCGATGGGTAGCGCCATAATACTTTGAACAGAGCCTTTACCAAAGGATTGACGCCCCATGATTATAGCGCGTTTGTGATATTTAAGAGCGCTGGCAACAATTTCAGAAGCCGATGCACTGCCGCCATTGATCAAAAGAACTATTGGCATTCCATTTGCTAAATCACCGGGTTCAGCTGTAAACGAAGATGATGAATGCGTATGTCGCCCCCGTACCGAGACAATTTCACCTTCCTCTAAAAAAGCATCACTTAAGATAACGGACTGATCTAACAAACCGCCCGGATTATTTCTCAAGTCCAAAACAATGCCTTTTGGATCACGGCCATATTCAGCTCGAAGCGATTGAAATGCTTTGATAATCCCGTCTTCCATAGGTTCTGTGAAACCAGATACACGAACATATCCAATATCACCTTCCATGCGCCATTTAACGGCACGAACGGTAATGATTGCGCGCGTTAGGGAAATAACAAAATCGTCAACACCCACGCGGTGTACCTTTAAGGCGATATCAGTACCGGGCTTACCGCGCATTTTTTTAACCGCTTGCCCTAATGTTTTGCCTTTTATAGGAGCTCCATCAACATGAGTAATCAAATCTCCTGATTTAAGG
>CALJEW010000277.1 GCA_938074585.1 uncultured Rhodospirillales bacterium
ACTTGGATGTTTTCCAGCGGATATAAACTCAAAGCCTAAGCGACCTGAATGGCGCAAACCAAAGGCACTATTGATAGGCTTTGGTATCAGTTGACAATCCTTCATTCCTTGAACATAATTTGCGGCTTTACAGTATACTACAGAGCAATATTTCTCTGCCCCCCAGGATACAAAAAGGAAAATCCTGTGAATACTTCAGTTATGAAGACATATGGACGGTACAATGTCACCTTCGAAAAAGGTGAGGGCTCCTACTTGTTTGATACTGATGGCCGACGATATCTTGATTTTGGCTCTGGCATCGCTGTTAATTCAGTCGGCCATTGCCATCCGCATTTGGTCGAAGCTTTGAAAAAACAAGCTGAAGTTTTTTGGCACTGCTCTAACCTGTATCATATACCGGACCAGCAGCGTTTGGCCGACCGATTGACCGCCAACAGCTTTGCTGACGCTGTATTCTTCAATAATTCAGGTAATGAAGCCGTTGAGATGATGGCTAAAATTGCCCGTAAATATCAATTTGAAAACGATCACCCTGAACGGTATCGGGTCATTAGCATTCAAGGGGCTTTCCACGGCCGATCTTTAGCAATGCTTGCTGCTGGTAAGCAAGAAAAACAATTGAACGGCTTTGGCCCTGTTGTTGACGGTTTTGATCAAGTTGCGTTTGGTGATTTGAATGAAATGCGTGCAGCGATTACGCCTGAGACCGCAGCAATCATGTTCGAGCCTGTTCAAGGCGAAGGAGGCATTCGGGTTATGGATTTGGATTACGTAAAAGCGCTTCGTGATTTGGCTGACAAACTTGGTTTGTTGCTGATGGCCGATGAAGTCCAAACTGGCGTCGGGCGGACCGGAAAACTTTTTGCTCATGAATGGTCTGGCGTTAAGCCTGACGTTATGGCTTTGGCAAAAGGTTTGGGTGGTGGATTCCCGGTTGGGGCGACGCTGGCTACGGCCAAAGTTGCTGCAGCAATGACACCGGGCACGCATGGTTCAACCTTTGGCGGCAACCCATTAGCGATGGCCGTTGCGAACGCGGTTTTGGATGTTGTTTTGGCTAATGGTTTTATGGAAAATGTCATGACCACTGGCAAAAAACTTCATGATGGTATGACCGCATTATCTTCCAAATACCCAACTTTATTTGATGAAGCGCGGGGCATTGGCATGCATTTGGGCCTTAAGTGTAAGGACGGCATTGTAAATAATGACATCGTTGTTAAAGCAATTGAAAAGGGAATGCTTATCGTTCCTGGCGGTGACAATGTGATCCGTATGATTCCGCCGTTAACGATCACCGAAAAGCATGTAAATGAAGCCATGACGATCATGGAAAAAACATGTGATCAATTGATTGCACAAGGCGTTGGTAGATGAGCGGCCTTAAACATTTTTTAGATATCAATCATCACGATTTATCCGTTCTGAGCGATATTATGGATAGGTCTACGACTATGAAGACGGCTCTAAAAATGGGTAAATTCGACTACCCTTTGGCGGGTCGTACGCTTGTGATGATTTTCGAGAAGCCCTCAACTCGAACGCGCGTTTCATTCCAAGTTGGCTTCCAACAAATGGGCGGCATGACCGTTGTTATGGGCGATCAAGAATCACAATTAGGGCGTGGTGAGACGTTGGCCGATACGGCGCGTGTGTTGTCACGCTATGCCGATGCCATCATGATCCGAACCGATGATCCGCAAAAACTTAAGGATCTTGCTGATTATGCCTCAATACCTGTGATCAATGGGTTGACCGATGCTTCGCATCCGTGCCAAATCATAGCGGATATAATGACGTTCCAAGAGCACCGCGGATCGATAGCAGGTCGAACGGTTGCTTGGGTGGGTGATGGGAATAATGTCACCACAAGCTGGATTCATGCGGCGGTACAATTTGGCTTTACCCTAAAGTTAGGTTGCCCTGATAGCTTGCAGCCCGATGCCGGTGTATTGGCTTGGGCAAAAGAAAAAGGCGGCGATATTGCTCTGGCAGATACAGCACAAGAAGCGGTTGAAGGTGCGGATTTGGTGACCACGGATACGTGGGTTTCGATGGGCGATAAAGATGCAGGAAGACGTACTCAGGTTTTAATGCCGTTCCGTGTCGATGCGGCGTTGATGGACCATGCTGCTTCGGATGCGTTGTTTATGCATTGCTTGCCCGCCCACCGTGGTGAGGAAGTAACCGAAGAAGTTATCGATGGCGATCAATCTGTTATTTGGGATGAGGCAGAAAACCGCTTACATGCTCAAAAAGGCATTTTGAGTTGGTGCCTCCAATAACATCTCTTGGTTCGGTTTTGGCCACAGATTTATCTGTTGCAATTGAAGATGTGCGCATTGTCGAGGCCTGTATGGCTAATGCTTGGCCTCCAACAATGTCGACAACTTTGGGCGGGTGGCACTTACGTCATTCACCTGGGGTCTCTAACCGACGGGCGAATTCTGTGCTGCCGATCTTTGGGGTCGAGGCGGAGGATTTTTTGGATCACATAAACACAGTTGAGCACTTTTATAACACGCGCAATTTACCATCGCGGTTCATGGTTTCTCCGGCGTCTGCGCCGGGTAATTTAGATCAACTTTTAGCCAGTCAGGGTTACTTTGTTGATGCGCCAACGTGGGTTCAGTGGGCGGATACTGATGTTGTGACACAAAGCATAGGCCTAGTTGATGGTGTTGAGCTAATTGAAGCCCCAGTGCAAAGCTGGATGTCAGTTTATATGGAGGGCATCGACGATGAGAAAAAAATTGCCCTGAAGTTGGACTTTATAAAGCGGATTAAGAGCGATTTTATTTTGGCGCAAATAAGTGATCAAAATAGTCCCGTTGCCGTTGGGCTTGGGGTGCGAGAGCTGGGCTGGAGTGGTATTTTTTGTATGCATACTCTAAAATCATATCGCCGCCAGGGCTATGCGCGGCGCATTTTAGCTGCTTTAGCCGATTGGGCTTGGGTGAAAGATGCAAAACGGTTGTATTTGCAGGTCGAGCAGGATAACTCGACCGCACAAAAGCTTTATCAAACGTTTGGGTTTCAGACGCAGTATGGATACCATTATCGAACGAAGGAGATTCCGCGTGCCAACAGACCTAGATGACGGTGTGATGTCAGAATTTGGAGATTTTATTCAACCATTTCAAATTGAAGATTTAGGGTTGATGGGCCGCATTGTTCGCTTGGATGTAGCACTTGCATCTGCCTTCGCACGGCAGAACTACCCAATCGAAATCGCCAGTTTATTAGCTGAAGCCATGGCGCTAACGGTAAGTCTGTCTGGAATTATAAAGTTTGATGGTATTTTTACTCTACAAACGCAAAGCGATGGGCCCGTTAATTTGCTTATGTCCGATATAACCAGTGATGGGGATATACGGGGGTACGCGCGCTTTGACGTTGAAGCGGTTGAATTAGCGAGTGTTCGGTCGGGTAGCACGGTTCCAAAGTTTTTGGGGGCTGGGCATCTGGCGTTGACCATTGACCAAGGCCAAGACACGGAACGGTATCAGGGTATTGTTGAATTAACAGGTAGTTCTATATCTGATTGTGCACAAGCTTATTTTAGAAATTCAGAACAATTGGAAACGGCAATTATTGTTGTTTCCGAAATTGAGGCTGATGAAATGCCACGCGCAGCCGCATTGATGATACAGCGGATGCCAAGTGAAGATGAAGGAAGCATCGCCCGTGAGGATGAGGATGAGGCATGGTACCGGGCTGTTGCATTAATGAGTAGTATTAAAGCCGAAGAGCTTCTAAGTGAAGAACTGAGTGTTTCTCAGATCTTATTCCGTTTATATCATGAAGATGGAGTGCGTGTCTATGCTCAAAAACCAGTGCAGCATACGTGTAGGTGTTCCTATGAAAAAGTCAGCTCGACTTTGTCTTCGTTTCCGCGTGATGAAATCGAAGACATGTCAGAAGATGGTGCGGTAACGGTGACTTGTGAGTTTTGTAAAACGGATTATCGATTTGCTAAGGAAGATGTGGCAAATTTGTTTGATTAGGATTCTGCCCTTGGTTTTGTTTGAAAGAGGTGTTTCGTGAAAAAGTGCACAATTTTTACTGCCGTTGTAGTTGCATCATTCTTGGTATTAGGGGCATGTTCAACACCAGCGCCGACGCAAGTTTT
Source organism: uncultured Rhodospirillales bacterium (assembly GCA_938074585.1). GTDB lineage: Bacteria > Pseudomonadota > Alphaproteobacteria > Rhodospirillales > Casp-alpha2 > JABMNT01. The sequence continues at coordinate 4,136 of CALJEW010000277.1, forward strand.
GCCAAAATTAACGTTTTTGCATTTGGCACCAATGAAGTTTGATGTTGAAACGGTTGAAATTGACAATCTGTATAAAGCGCCAAATGATCGGGTATATATAGAGGATCAGTTCCCGACATCCCCTGCTAATGCGATCCGGATGTGGGCGATCAAGCGTTTGAAGCCTGTTGGGAATTTGGGCAGTGGTACGTTGCGCATCGTCATTAATCAAGCAAGCGTGCGGGAACATGATTTGAAGTTGGATAAAAGCTTCAAAGGGGCGTTCACCAAACAGCAATCTATTCGTTATGATATGAATATTGATGTGGCTTTGGAATTGATTGACGGGGCCGGCAAAAAAGTTGGATTTTCTGCAGCTAAAGTAGATAGGTCCATAACAACCCGCGAGGATATCTCATTAAATGGTCGTGATAAGCGTTGGTTCGAGATGACGGAAAAAGCTATGGAAGATTTCAATCGCGAAATGGAGGCTAATATACTTCAATACTTAGCCGGGTGGTTGCGGTAATTTTCGCAAAAATTAGGTATAAAAAACCTAGGAAGCTTAAGCCTACCGGATTTTTTATCATGTATCCCAGGAATTACCGGTTGAAAGTAATCTTCACAACACGGTTATACTCTTCGTCCATGTTGTCGCCTGTTTTAACAGCAGGTTTCTCTTCGCCGTAGGATTTGCGAACGGCTTGTTTGCGGGTAATGCCCAATTTGATCAGCTCATTAAGAACTGTAATCGCACGGTGACGTGCAAGGCCTGCATTATATTTGGCACTTCCAACCGTATCGGCGTGACCGGAAACTTCAACAGAAATCGGCTTGTGTAGACGGAAATCAGAAAAGACTTGCTTGATAACCATCATCGCAGTGCCATCTAAATCTGTGCTATCTGATGCGAAATAAACGTGGTACGGGAAAGGAAGCTTTTTAGCTTTAACAGCTGCTTTAGCCATTTTCAGTTTGGGTGTTCCAAGAAGCGCATATGCTTTTTCAAATTCAGTCCGGCACGCTGCGATGTCGGCGGGCTGATGGGCTTCTTCTTGTTCTTGCATCCAGCAATCAAACATAGCTTGTGCACGTGCTGCTGCTGCAGGTGTTACTTCTGTAGCACCCTTCCATAACTTATTTACAAGTTGTAAGCGGGCTTTGGCTAAGTCGACTTTAGCAGCTTTTGGAAGTACGCGTTCTTCAAGTGGCTGTGGCCCAACGCCTTCGGCCATCGCAGCGGATTTTGCTTTGGCGATGAAGTAAGTAGCGTCATCACCATCATCTTCTTTTTTCTCAGCAACTGCTAAGTCAACGTACTCTTGGTGCAAAGTGTTTTGAAACGCATTGCCCGTTGGTACCATCGTTGACACGGTGTCCGTGTCAACGAACGACGAGCAGCCCGACAACATCAGCAGTCCGACTGCACTAAATGATAAAATTTTAAACTGTTTCATGTGCGGGCACCCTTTATGTTAATCCCATGTAAATCTGTATATAGTTGTTCTAGGTAATTACATATCCAAAAAAGCTAATAATT
>CALJEW010000278.1 GCA_938074585.1 uncultured Rhodospirillales bacterium
CGTCCTGCTGAAGGGGCCAGCTATGGAAATGCGGGCGTCATTTCTCCCTGGAGCTGCGTACCCCAATCCACGCCGGGGTTATGGAAAGATATCCCAAAATGGACCCTCGACCCTGAAGGGCCGATCGCGCTCCGGTGGGGATATTTGTTTAAATTTATGCCTTGGGCTATCAAATTTTTGCGTGCCGGGAACATTGAAAAATTACCCATGATTGGTGATGCGATGAGCGCTCTCAATCGGCCTAATGTCGACTTGTACCGACGCCATTTAGATGGCACGGGGCATGAAGACTTGCTCAGTGATTCCCTTTACGTCCATGTTTATAAAAGCCCTACAGGGGTAAATTTAAACCAACTGGGTTGGCGCATGCGCACCGAACGGGATGTTCCGTTGCAAGTGGTCAATGAGGGTGAATTACATGAAATTGAGCCTGCCCTTTCGCCAGATTACAAATCTGCCGTACTGATCAAAGGGCAAGCCCGCGCGCTGGACCCCGGTGCTATAGGAAAAGCTCTTTTTGAAAAAGCGCTATCCGTTGGGGCAACTTACAAACAATCGGCTGTGAAAGAAATTTCACCAGCAGAAAATGGAAGTTGGAGATTGCATACTGAAAACGGTGAATTGATCACCGATAAATTAGTGATCGCAGCCGGCGCTTGGTCCGCACGTTTATTAGCACCGTTGGGCATTAATCTCCCATTAGAAGCAGAGCGCGGATATCACGTTGTTTTTAAAGATCCAAACATTACCGTGAATAATTCGATTATGGACACTGAAGGCAAATTTGTTGCTAGCTCCATGCAAGCCGGCGTTCGCTGCGCAGGGACCGCCGAGTTTGCGGGCCTTGATGCCCCACCAGATTACCGCCGCGCCAAAGTTTTCAAACGATTGGCAACCAACCTTTTTCCAAACATCAATGTCGATAACGGTATTGAATGGATGGGGACACGCCCCTCATTTCCCGACAGCTTGCCCTGTTTGGGAGAAGTTGTGGGACAACCTAATTTATTTTCGGCTTTTGGCCACAGCCATTATGGATTTGGTATGGCACCAAATACGGGACGTATTGTTGCGGAACTGGTCAGCGGGCAAACACCTAATATCGACTTGCAACCATATAGAACCGAACGTTTCCAATGAGCCCTGCTTACGATTCAATCGTTGTTGGAGGTGGCCTTGTCGGCTCAGCATTGGCCTTTGGATTACAGCGCGAAGGATTATCGACATTAATCTTGGATGAAGGCGATCTTGCCTTTCGCGCAACCCGAGGGAATTTTGGTTTGGTATGGGTCCAAAGCAAAGGGATCGACTATTCTCCCTACGCACATTGGACATGGGAGTCTGCAGAAACTTGGGCTAGCCTCAGTAACTTGATATCGGAAATTACTGGTATTGATGTTGGTTATCGGCGTCCCGGTGGTGCAGAAATATGCGTTGATGATAAAGAGTTCGCTGCCAAACGCCAAAAGATGAAAAAATTGCAGTCCCACTCTCCGCACGTAAAATTTGAAATGCTCGATCAAAAATCAATGGCTGAATTGTTACCCGGCCTTAGCCCAGACGTCGCTGGCGGGTGCTATTTTTCAGGAGACGGTCATGCAAACCCATTGAATCTGCTTAGGGGCCTACATCAAAGTTTTAAAAGTATGGGAGGTGTTATCAATTCAAATGCACCGGTTAACGATATTGTCTCCCAAGGCTCGTCCTTTACAGCCAAGACGAAAAAAGGCCAGTTCCATGGCGCCCGGATTATCCTTGCGGCAGGCCTTGGCACTCAAAACTTGGCCAATAAAGTTGGTATGGACATACCGGTTCATCCTGATCGAGGTCAAATACTAGTGACAGAAAGACTAAAACCCTTTTTGACGATACCCCTTTCCAAAATTCGCCAAACCATCGAAGGCAGTGTACAAATTGGAGATTCCCACGAAGATGCGGGTCTGGATGTCGGCATGTCCACTCCTATCCTAAATAAAATGGCAATCCGCGCCGTACAAATGTTTCCACATCTGGGCAATACACGCATCGTTCGGGCATGGAGCGCACTTCGAATTATGACACCAGACGGATACCCTATTTACGAACAGTCTGAGCAGCATCCTGGTGCTTTTGCAGCTGTATGCCATAGCGGAGTAACTTTGGCCGCAGCTCATGCCTTACAGGTCCCCAAGTACATCATAGAAGGAACCCTCCCTACTTCACTGGCTCCTTTACGTACCAACCGTTTTAAAAAGGAAATGGCTCATGCATGAAATTGAGATGAAACCGTCTCCTAAAGTAAGCATTGAGTTCGATGGTCAAACTCTGCAGGCCAATAAAGGAGAAACCGTTGCCGCTGCATTATTACGCCAAACCCATTTAGCTTTTCGTACTACACCTGTTACCGGCAAATCTAGAGGGCCCTTTTGCATGATGGGGGTTTGCTTCGACTGTTTGGTGGAAATTGACGGGGCTCCAAATAGACAAGCGTGCATGACGTATGTTGAAGACGGCATGCGCGTTAAGCGTCAACTAGGTGCCGGAGATACAGGCGTTTTTCTTTCCGACGAAGAGGATACACAATGAAAGATCATTACGATATCGCCATCATTGGTACGGGTCCGGCAGGTATGGCAGCAGCAACTGTTGCATCTGCACATGGTGCCGATGTATTGATCGTGGATGAGCAGCCCGAAGTCGGCGGACAAATCTACCGAGGGATTACACACCAATCCATTAAAGATAAAACCATCCTTGGAGACGATTATTATAAGGGCCAAAGCCTAGCAGATGCATTCGCAGCGAGCAATGCAGATCACGTTAGCGGAGCGACCATTTGGCAAGTTTCACCAGAACGTGAAATTGGTATTTCCAAAGATGGGGCTGCACATTTATTAACCGCGGACCAAGTTATCATTGCAACGGGTGCTCAAGAACGCCCATTCCCAATTCCGGGCTGGACGTTGCCCGGGGTTATGACCGCAGGCAGCGCTCAAATATTACTCAAATCATCGGGCATCACGTTTTCGAATGCGGTATTCGCTGGAACGGGACCACTTTTGTATTTGATTGCGTATCAATACTTGAAAGCGGGTGTGCCGATCCGTGCGATCTTGGATACAACACCTAAATCCAACCGGTTAAAAGCCCTACCTCATTTGCCCGGCGCTCTATTCCATTTGAGCTCAATTATGAAAGGCCGGAAGTGGATAAAAGCTTTAAAATCATCTGGGACGCTCTTCATCGAAGGCATTGATAATTTAAAAATAACCGGTAAAGATAGCACTGAAGCCATTGAATATTTGTTGCAGAATAAGTGGCATCGGATTGAAGCCTCAAATGTATTTTTACACCAAGGCGTAGTCCCGAATGTAAACTTAGCAATGGCTTCTGGATGCATCCATCATTGGAACGAACAGAAACTTTGCTGGCACGCTTCAACGGATGAATGGGGTAGCTCAAACGTTCCAGGAATCTCCATTGCCGGTGATGGCGGGGGGATTGGTGGTGCCATCGCTGCTGAATACCAGGGCCGGATTGCTGCATATCAAGCCTTATACACAACCAACAAAGTAAAAAAACAGGAACGCGATACCAACGTGCTCCCGGCCCAACACGCCCTTACTCACGAAATGCGTATACGGCCCTTTTTGGATGCAATGTTTCGCCCTGCGACCCAATATAGAATTCCTACTGATGACGCAACTATAGTTTGTCGGTGCGAAGAAGTAACAGCCGGCAAAATTCGAGAATCCATTTCACTGGGCTGTGCTGGACCAAATCAACTTAAAGGTTTCACCCGATGCGGTATGGGACCTTGCCAAGGGCGGTTCTGTAGTTTGAGCGTTAGTGAATTGATTGCAAAGGCCCAAAATGTTTCTGTTAATGAGCTTGAGCAGCTTAGATTACGGCCGCCAGTAAAACCTTTGATGCTTGCCGAACTGGCTAATCTTACCACCCTTGCTTCCGAAGACACCTAATTGATGAGCACAAGCAAACAGACGGCTGACGCGATTATCGTTGGTGGTGGTTTGCATGGTTGCGCGACGGCACTGTATTTGGCGATGCGTGGGGTGAATTGCGCTGTATTGGAAAAGGATTATGTCGGTCGGCATGCATCCGGAGTTAATGCTGGAGGAGTGCGGCGTCTTGGTCGCGCATTGCCAGAAGTTCCACTGGCCGATACCGCTTTATCGATTTGGCGTAACATAGAAGATTTAATCGATGACGATTGTGGGTTTAAAAGTCTCGGGCAAGTCAAAGTTGCGGAAAATAATGCCGAACTTAGCGCCCTAAAAAATCGGGCCAAAACCGTTCAAGATATTGGTTTTTTGCATGAGGAAATCATTGATCAGAAACAGCTTAGGGAACTCTTACCTGCCGTCGCCTCCCATTGTATCGGCGGATTGTATGTAAATGGTGATGGACATGCGAACCCTTACAGAACCGTAACGGCATTTAAACGCAAAGCTATTTCCATGGGTGTGCGTATATTCGAAAAAACGCCAGTAACTGAAATAGTCCGCCATGGCAAAAATTGGCAGGTGAAATCGCCTTCCAAAAAAATTGAAGCACCTATCATTGTTAACTGCGCGGGAGCCTGGGGTGGGTCCATTGCGGCTCAGCTGGGAGATTATGCACCTGTTGAAGCACAGGCTTTAATGCTAATGATTACAGCGCGAATGCCCCACTTTGTGAAACCGGTTGTTGGATCACAAGGCCGCACGTTGTCGTTCAAACAATTCGATAACGGGACAGTAATGATGGGCGGCGCATATCAGGGGTCTGCCGAGCCAGAGCAAAATAATACTCATTTAAGTTTTAACGGTTTGGCAAAAAATGCACGCGCCGCAACGGCTATATTTCCCATCATGCGACAAGCAACCATCGTCCGATCATGGGCGGGTATCGAAGGCGTAATGCCGGACAACATCCCAGTAATTGGAGCCGGCAGCGCTGACGGGGTCTACCACGCGTTCGGGTTCTCTGCTCATGGCTTTGCACTTGGACCTCTTGTCGGTAAAATTATCACAGATCTCATTGATGGAGGTGATATCGAACTGCCAATTGATGCCTTTAGAATTCGACGGTTTTCGCAAAACAAAGATATATAAATGACCGTAACAAGGCTGCAATTACCGAAAGACCTCTTATTAGGCAGCACGATAGCTATGAGATATCAGGTCATAGCAATGCATAATATCATTACGCCAATGATATAACCGCTGAACGCAATCGCAAAAGAGACACATTTACCCCAAACTGAGACGAATTCACATTTGTCTGGCAGCACACCATGCAGAGGGTTATTTGCCAGACCCGCCAATCTTCCTAACTCCTAAATCTGTCATAGATCGTTGAAAGGCGCATAGAACCAACATCGGTTATTTTTGAGTGAGACATATTATTTCCCTTCTTACTCCAGAATCCATTACGATATCTTATCTAAATTAAATATAATTTTGGATGGGCAATAGAAATTTTCAGTGGGTCTCACTTCTACAGTTCCGATGGCGAATAGTTGCAAGCGACAGTCTTACCATGCAGGTGATTTGTGGAGTGACGATGGCAACACCCGAATGTCTATAAACAATTCAGGTGGTCCAGCTACCCAAGATTTGCCGGGTGACTGGCGCGCCATCAACAACAATACGCCACTCACGAAGAAACGTATACATAACCATAACGACTATGATCGATGCGCCAAGCTCATCAAGTATCCTGCAAATTTCGTTATTCTGGTCCTTATGACGTCACAACGAACTGGTTTGGGTCTGGGAAATGCGGGGGGAGGGAGCGTTGCAAACCGCGGGCAATGTCGATGACACACGTATTGTCGGGCTTAGGGTAGCGAAGGTCGGAGGTTAAATAGGCCTTAATGCCGGGTTGGCTCAGAACGGTTTCGTTCAAAACCTTTAGCAAGGGGGTGGGTTCAAGAATATCGGGTATCCATTCCAAATATAAACTTAAGGCTTCCGCCAAAATAACATCGGCGAATGACAAGCGTGTTCCAGCGCAAAAACCAGTGCTATTTTGCTTGAGGCGCGCTTCAAAGCACGGCGCAAACTTTGCGAAAGCAGCCTGTTGTTCACTGATGGCAATCTCATTTGTGGCCTGAAACATGGCTTTTAAGCCCGTTTCTGAAAAATCAGCAACGGCACCCGCCATCAAGTCGCACCAAAGCGCGTCGGTTTCCGTATCGCCATAAAAATCGCCACGGCGGGCGAGGTAACGGATCATTGCAGAGGACTGACTGAGGTTGTGACCGTCAATTTCAAGCAGTGGTATTTGATCAAACGGAAGCTTACCTGTGGCCCGTAATGCGTCAAGTTCTTCAGGCATATTAATAACAATGTTTTCGAAAGGGATTTGATTTACCGCCAGCATCCATCGCGTCGTTTCCGCACGTCCACGGCTCCGAGTGTAGTGTAGTTTAGTCATAGTGGTTCCTTTGGTTTTGTCCTGGGCTTACCAATAATTTGGCACAAATTATCCTCTCTTGGATAGTCGATGCCACAGTCGGCTTGTTGAGTGATCTTTTCAAGACTGTTTGCAACCTCGCACGTGATGTCGCGATACTTTAAAAAACGACCATAGCCTTCCATATCAACACACCAGGTAAAATAACCAAGACAGGCAAAATAATTCATTGCGGAGCTGAAAGACCGCCCATCCACATACAAATCAAATGTCGGCTGAGAGGCCATGGATGAGCCATACACAAAGACGATAAAACATTTTTTAACCGGTATATCCGGCACCAATTTATTCAACATAAAAAGTTTAACATCGCCTTTTTTTGCTCAATATTCTTTCCCAACAGCGGAGGCTTCAGATGGTAGCTTATGCATCATTCGTTCTTATTAAGTCATTCGCTAAACAATGGTGTATCTCATAAAACCAAGCCAGCTTAGAACATCGGCTCGTAACGACTATTAAGAAGTATCTCGGCAACAACAGCACTATTGGGTAGCGCAAGAGCGTAAGAAATCGTCTCGGCAATCGTCTCCGGCTCAAGTTTGAACTGATCTGATGGTGTAGCCGTATTCTCAGTCATTCGCGTCTCAACCAAACCCGGACAGATAGAGGTTGCGCGGATACCGTCATCCCAGCCCAATTGGCGTATGGCATGCGTTAAGGCCATCGCCGCATGTTTAGACGCAGAATACCCAAGAATTTCATGTTTCCGCATTCGCTTACCCGCAAGCGATGTCACATTAATGACCCGCCCTTTGCCCGAAGACCGCAAATACGGAAGTGCTGCTCGGACCAACCAAAGGGGCCCCTTAAAATTAATAGCAAACATGCGATCAATTTCTTCTTCGGTCCCACTTTCAAGTGACCCACCCAGTTCGACACCCGCATTCAAAACGACCCCATCAATCCGACCAAACCGCTCTATTGTCGCTTCAACCCAAGCAGCAGAAGTTCCATGAATTTCAGCGTCCCAATGATGGGTCATATGATTTTTTCTATTTTCCATTTGAGGAATGTTACCCGGTTGGCGCGCACCAAGACTTAACTCATAGCCCAATGAACCTAAATGTTTGGCCGTAGCAAGACCGATCCCCCGATTAGCCCCTGATACTAAAATGACGCGTCCTTCTGGTGACAACATTCCGGCTTCCTTTGATAGTTAATTAATGGGCTTACAGACACTTCAATTAGTTATCATCTCATTTGTTTATATACATAAAGACAGTCAGTGTCATAAGCTTTACATTATGAGGGCTCATAAAATGGAGATTAACATGACGGCAACTGTATCAAGTAAAAGAAATGATTGAGATAACGGTTGATTGTGTTTTAGATTTTGCTGCAAAAACCGGCGAAGGCGCTATATGGTCAGCAGCCGATCAAATGCTCTACTGGGTCGATATTCCAGCCGGACTGTTTTGCAGGTTTGATCCTGAAACAGGGGCGAATACAGTTTGGGATATGCAGCGCCCCATTGGATGCTTTGCACTTAAACAAAACGGCGGGGCTGTTGTTGCCCTAACAGATGGTTTTTTTGATTTCGATTTTGCAAGTGAAGATCTATCATTAATCATCAACACAGAAGCCGACATAACAACCAACCGCTTTAACGATGGCACCGTTGACATGCGCGGCAGATTACTTGCTGGCACCATGTCGATAGCCGGGCCAGATCAATCAGCCCCACCGCAAGGCACGCTGTACTGCCTAGAGGCGGACCGAACGGTCAAAACCATTATGGATGGATTTCAGGTGGTTAATGGATTGGCGTTCTCTCCGGACGGGAAAACCGTGTATGTATCTGATAGTGCGCCCTGGATTCAAACGATCTGGGCTTATGATTATGATTTGGATGATGGCGCTTGGTCCAACAAACGGCTGTTTTTTGATTGTGCTTCCATACCGGGCCGCCCCGATGGCGGGTCCATGGATTCTGGAGGGTGCTATTGGATGGCGGGTGTATCCGGTTGGGAACTGGTTCGTATCACGCCTGAGGGGAAAGTCGATATGGAAATTGAAATGCCGATCGAAAAGCCCACTCGCATTGCCTTTGGTGGCACAAATTTCGATACCCTATACGTCACATCCATTGGTCCCCACGGCATTACGCCGGGAACCGAAAATCAACAACCGCAAGCAGGAGGCTTGTTCGCCCTAAAAATCCCCGGAATACAAGGTTTCGAGTTCCCTTGCTATCAAGGCTAGAACTATAAATTTGAAAGAACGCCATAGACGACGAAATGGAATAATCCATCGTGAAAAATAGGTGAAAAATTTGAGCGAATTAAAAGGAACTAAAAGCTAATGCGTATAGATTTTGAGACTTACAATTTGGAACGTACCGATGATCATATTTTGATAGTCACAATGAACCGTGCCAACGCTGCAAATGCCATGAACACCCAAATGGGGCTAGATGGAAAAGCAATTTTCGAGGGCCTGTATACCGAGACAGAAGGCGTACGGTGTGTTGTTTTAACCGGGGCCGGTAGCAAAGCGTTTTGCGCAGGCGGTGACTTAAAAGAACGCAAAGGCATGACCGATGCGCAATGGCGCTATCAGCATGCGGTGTTTGAACAAGGCGTCATGGCCATGCGTAATTGCCCGGTACCAATTATTGCCGCCGTCAATGGGGCGGCTTTTGGGGGTGGCTGTGAAACCGCGATGAACGCCGATTTCACCTACGCCTCAAAAACTGCCCGCTTTGCCCTACCAGAAGTCTCCCTTGGTATTATGCCAGGTGCTATGGGAACGCAAAATATGCCCCAAGCCGTTGGCGAACGCCGGGCTAAAGAAATTATCCTAACCGGCAGACCGTTTTCAGCCGAAGAAGCTTACCAATGGGGTTTGGTCAACAAAGTTTGTGAGCCTGAAAACTTAATGGATGACACCATTGAGACAGCGCGCTTGATTGCCCAAAACGCGCCTCAATCAATCATGCGGGCCAAACGCTCTATATCGGTATCAACCCAAGTCGACCGTGCGACAGGATATCAGTTTGAGCTTGAAGCCTATAACCGCTTAGTTGGAACGGAAGATCGGCATGAAGGCGTTTTGGCCTTTAACGAAAAACGCAAACCCAACTTTACCGGCACGTGACGGAGCCCCGTACATGACAAATAAATATGACGTGCTGGTGAGCGAAGTCGGCCCGCGCGATGGTTTACAAAGTATCAACACCGTATTTTCAACAAAGGGAAAAATGCAATGGATCAAGCGTGAAGCTGAAGCGGGCGTCGCTAAAATTCAAGTCGGCTCGTTCGTGCCCCCAAAGCTGCTACCACAATTAGCTGACACGGCTGACGTTGTTAATCAATCAATTCAAATACACGGATTAAACGTTGCCGCATTGGTGCCAAATTTGAAAGGCGCGGAAAATGGAATGGCGGCAGGTACTCATCAAATTGGCGTCGTTATGTCCGTATCGGAAGCCCATAACCAAGCCAATGTCAGGTGTAGCACTCAGCAATCAATTGACCAGTTTGCCAAAATTATTGCTTTCCGAAATGCCCACCTTGAATACAAAGACATTGTTATATCAGGCGGCATGGCAACGGCGTTTGGCTGTACCATTTCTGGCAAAGTCCCCATATGTGATGTTTTGCGCGTTGCCGAAGGATTATTAAAACGTGGTGCCCAGCGCCTAAATGTTGCGGATACCGTTGGTTATGCAGACCCCAAACAGGTTCGCAATTTATTTACCGAATTGTATCGTGCCATTGGGGACGATATTCCAGTCAGCGCTCATTTTCATGATACCCGCGGCCTTGGGTTGGCAAATGTGTTTGCGGCCTTAGATGCAGGGGTTCGTGAATTTGAAGCCTGCTTAGGCGGGCTTGGCGGCTGTCCGTATGCGCCCGGTGCCAGCGGGAATATAGTCACTGAAGATTTAGTTTTTATGTTGGAAGCCATGGGACTTTCGACTGGGGTAAATTTGGACGGATTGCTAGAAACCCGTGAAATCATGGAACGTCACTTAAACGGCGAGCCCACCCACGGCACCTTTGCCAAAGCCGGAAGGCCAAAAGGCTTTGTTATTAAGCCTGCCATTTTTTAGATAGGATCGACCGAAGCGCCAACACAAACGGGCTGAGATACAAAGCGCTAAGCGTATGCCAGAAGCCGTTCGTTCCATAGCCCAAACCCATAGCGAAGTCTTCTTTTTGTTTTGGTACATATAAAGTCCCGATCAGAACATATCAAACGGCCAATGCAAAACCAAAGTTTTATCAAGGTGATGGGCTGATAAGCTGAGGCGAATCTGGTGCTAGGCCGAGCTTATGAACAGACACCCCCAACACTCTATAGTCCAACCAAACATGGCTATTGCGCAAATTTCTGAAAATGCTTCTGGTTTCTACGCTTTCAATTGATCATTGAACTAAATGTTTGACAATGCGACCATTGGCATTGTTTTAGAGATATATTTAAGGAAATTCCTCTGTTTTGTAGTCATTCCACCCCAAATAATGGAGCCTTTCATGGCATTACCAAATCTTAAGCGTCTATTTGCATCCAACAATTTAAAAGTTGGCCATTCG
>CALJEW010000279.1 GCA_938074585.1 uncultured Rhodospirillales bacterium
TAGAAGAGCCCATCCCTGAAAAAACTGAAAACATCTCGCAAATTTTGGAATTCAGACAGACTGCCAACAACTACGGCATCTTGGTTGCCGGATTGGAAAAGCTATATGGCAGAAACAGATTTCAAAAGTTTATCGACGCCAATATTTACGATGTGATTTTGCCTGATCTTCGCTGGTGCGGGGGTATTGAAGAATTTACCCACATCGCTAATGCCGTAAGAAATGCTGGACAATCGATTTCTTTCCACAATCCATCCGGCCCGGTTCTTAATGCCGTTACTCTCCAAGTCGCCCGATCCATGCCGGACCAAGTCATTCTAGAATGCCAATTTAATGAAAGCCCTGCCTTTTACGATATTATTGAAATCGGGCGGAGCAATTGGAAATCAATGCCAAATGTATCTGACTTAAACGGTCCCGGCATCGGATTGACGCTATCAAAAAGTATCCCATGGGACGATTTTCAAAAATCGATTTTTGAGTGAATAATTCAACACAAAGACTATATAATAGCAAGACAGGAGTATGACCAGATCATGACGATTTGTCACAACCTAAGACAAGCCTTAACGGGTATTTCCGGAATTTTAGTTACCCCATTTGATACCCATGATGAAATCACCACGGCACCCCTCATACCCATAGTTGATAGAGCGATTTCCGCCGGTGTTCACATCCTCGTATCGAACGGAAATACCGGTGAGTTTTATGGACTTACTACAAACGAATCAGAGCACATGGTGCAAACGACCGCCGAGATCATCAACGGCCGAGTTCCGTTGGTGGCTGGTATTGGTAAAAGCGTGAAAGATGCATGCCAGTTAGCCAAAGCATCAGCCAAAGCGGGTGCTGACGCGCTTATGATCCACCAGCCACCAGACCCATTCGTCGCTCCACGCGGTATTGTTGAATATATCAAACGCGTGTCTGATGCAGGCGATGGTTTACCGCTTGTCCTCTATTTACGAAACGATCTAATTGGTACCGACGGCATAAAAGCGCTGTGCGATATTGAAGGCGTAATTGGGGTCAAGTGGGCGACACCAAATCCGATGAATCTCGCGGCAGCCATGATGGCTTGCGATCCATCTATCATCTGGGTATGCGGTTTAGCCGAAGTTTGGGCACCGACTTTATATGCATTGGGCGCCCGCGGATTCACTAGTGGACTAATAAATGTGTGGCCAGAACATTCCGTCTCAATTCATGCCGCATTGGAAGCAGGTAATTACGATCAAGCCCGCGCTCTGATCACCCGCATGAGTACCTTTGAAGACGTTCGTGCACAGGAAATGAATGGCACCAATGTAACCGGTGTAAAGACCGCATTACAGTTGATGGGTAACGATTGTGGTGCGACCAGACCGCCTTCTGCATGGCCCTTAACAGATCAACAGAAGAATGATCTAAAAATGATGTTAACAACTGAGAAGATGCTTGATTCTTTTTGATCCCTTTTCACTTTTAAACATCGAATTAAACAAGGGATAAATTTCCAATATGTCAGAAAGGTTGGAACTTAAGGTCGGTGATACGCGATTAATACTGCGGCCAGATTATGGGGGTCGCATTGCTCGTTTGTCGTTTGGAGACTGGGACGTATTGAGACCGATACCGAACAGCGCGACTGATGTATGGAACGGGTACAAAGGGGGAAGCTTTCCGCTGGTGCCCTTTTCAAACAGAATTAAGGACGCTAAATTCTCGTTCGATGGAACTAATGTTTCTATAGATCAACATCCAAACGAGGGCCGCCACGCACTGCATGGTCATGGCTGTTTCAGCAATTGGCCGGTTGTCCATAAAGATGCCAACAGCGCTGAAATTGCGTATCAACATGAAGCAGGTCAAGCCGGCTGGCCGTGGAGTTATCGGGCGTCACAAAGGTTTGAAGTTTCTAACAACGAATGCCAGGTAACGATCAGCGTTACAAATACATCCGATAATCAAATGCCTTTAGGAATTGGGTTTCATCCTTTTTTTCCCTTCGATGGCGATGTAAATTTACGTTTTAACGCCGATACAGAATGGATCGGATCACCAGAAATATTCCCGACTGAGCGCCGTCCACTTACTCACAACTTTCACTTAGAGCAAGGGGAGCGGCTTTGGCGGGATACAAAAACAGTTTGCTTCGAAGGATTTAAAAGAGAAGCAGAAATCCATTGGGCCCACTCAAACCGGCGCTTGCGGTTAACGTCAGATAAATTGTTAAATCACTTTATTGTGCATGTGCCCGAAGGGGCTAACTATTTTTGCTTGGAGCCGGTCTGTCACCCGACGGATGGATTTAACCTCTCCGCCCAGAACGTTGAGGGTGTCGATGTTCTGACACTGGACACTGGACAAACTCAATCAACTTCTATGACTCTCAGAAAAATATAAAAGTTATTTCTAAAGAATGTCAGGACTTAGGAAACCCAAACGATGAAGATCACAGGTATAAAGACAATTCAAACTCCGCGGTATTCTAACCTGCTTTGGGTTCAAATTCTAACTGATACCGGTCCGATGGGATTGGGAGAAACCTTTCGGAACCCAGAAGCCATCGTTTCGTATATTCACGAAACCTGTGCGCCCTATTTGATTGGTCGAGACCCAGGTCGGATCAATGAACATGCCGATAATATGCTGAATTGGACAGCAAATCGCTACCTTGGTTATCCAACCAGATCGGTTGAGTTTCGCGGCAATTCAGCAATTGATATCGCCCTTTGGGATTTAAAAGCAAAAACAGCGGGATTAAGTCTGGTCGATATGTTGGGTGGGTTGTGCCGGGACAAAATTCCCATATACAACACGTGCGCTGGCCAAGGCTATAACTGGAAATCTAATTCGACCTCCCGCCTTGTTTTAGCAGGTGGCGAAAGTAAAGCTAACAACGTTGTTCCTGACGATTTGGAAGCGCAGATTAACCGGCCGGGTGAATTGGCACAAAGCTTGTTGGATGATGGTATAACGGCAATGAAAATCTGGCCGTTCGACGAGGCCGCATTCGAAACCAAGGGCCAGCGTATTTCAACAGAACGCCTGAAAGAAGCGCTTGACCGAATTGAACGCATTCGCGATACCGTCGGCGATAAGATCGATATCATGCTTGAATATCATTCGCTGTGGCAATTGGCACCCGCATTGAAAATCGCCCGCCATGTTGATGAATTTGATATATTCTGGCACGAAGACCCCATCAATATGGCACAAATCATAGATTTAGCGGAATACCGCTCCCGCGTGAAAGCCCCAGTCGCCGGAAGCGAAGCCCTAGGCACTGCGCTTTGGTACCGGGATGCTCTTGCCGCTGGGGCAATAGATTATATGCATTATGATCTGGGTTGGATTGGCGGCATCACCGAAGCTCTGCGCATTTCAGCAATTGCCCATGCCCATAACCGGATGATGTGTCCACACGACCGCACTGGCCCGGTGGTTTGGATTGCAAACTTACACATGAGCCTTGCTTTCCCGACGGCTATGATTTTCGAAAGTGTGCAGACATTTTATTTGGGTTTCTATAATGATCTGGTAACAGATTTGCCCGTCATTCAGCAAGGCCAAGCCTACCCAATGCAAGGCACTGGATTGGGTGCGGAATTGCAACCGGGCATTGCTGGAGGCGGAGGATACAATCGTTCGCACAACGATGGCAGATGATCTCTAATACCTTGCGTAATTTTTAGGTGAATAAAACTATTACAATTAATCGATTACTTATCACTGG
>CALJEW010000280.1 GCA_938074585.1 uncultured Rhodospirillales bacterium
ACATTGTACCGTCCGTATGTCTGCATAACTGAAGTATTCACAGGATTTTCCTTTTTTCTATCCTGGGGGGCAGAGAAATATTGTTCTGAAGTATACTGTAAAACCGCAAATTATGTTCAAGGAGTGGAGGATTGTCAACTGATACCAAAGCCTATCAATAGTGCCTTTGGTGTGCGCAATTCAGGCCGCTTAGGCTTTGAGTTTATATCCGCTGGAAAACATCCAAGTAACAATACTCCAAAGCACAGTATTAATGCCAACCATCACCAAAACTCCAACCATTAAATTGCTGTCGGCGCGGTCAATAAAGCCATATCGAAAGCCATCAATCATATAAAAAAATGGGTTGAACTTAGCGATAATTTGGGCCACTTCAGGCAACCGCTCAATCGAATAGAACGTGCCTGACAGAAAGCTTAAAGGAGTAATAATGAAATTTGTTACTGCTGCAATATGATCAAATTTTTCAGACCAAATTCCGCCCATCATACCTAATAAGCTAAGCATTAACGACGCCATGGCGGCATGAAAGGCAATATAAATTATATGATGAACAGAACTGCCGACAACCAAAGTCATGGCAACGCCAACCACAAAACCAACAATGATGCCCCGTGTGGCTCCCCCTAATGCAATGCCGAGTGTCAATTCATACGCTGTAAACGGAGGCATCAGGGTATCGACAATATTACCTTGTACTTTGGCGACCATCAACGACGACGACGTATGGGTAAAAGCACTTTGTGCAATCGTCATCATAATCAGGCCCGGTGCCAAAAACTCAATAAACGGAATGCCGCCAATCACCCGCGTTGCACCGCCCAGTGCCAAGGCAAAGACCAACAAGAACAACAGCGATGTAACCATTGGAGCCAATAGAGTTTGCGTATAAACCTTTAAAAAACGGCGAATTTCCCGCTTGTATAAAGTCCAAAGGCCAATCCAATTTGCATCATTTTCGTACATAGCGGGCTCTAAAGTGTTCATAATAAAAGCCTATATAACCGGGAAGGGCTTGGCTGACCAGAGGCCGCGTGACAAACTTTATATATGTTTGAGAAATCAAAAACACCGCGCAAAATAACAGAACACTCGCTCCGCAACATAGCGCTTCACTATTTGCAGCGTTATGCCTCATCAAAAGAGAACCTAAAACGCGTCCTAAAACGCCGGGTTATGCGATCGGCTCAGATTCATGTTGATTTAGATACGAAAGAGGCCTCACAATGGATAGAATCTCTTGTTGAGCAGTTAGCCCAAACAGGTGTAGTTGATGATCGAATATATGCAGAAGGACGAGTGCGGGCGTTATTTAGGCGCGGCATCTCGCCCAATGGCATTTCCCAAAGGCTTAATCAAAAAGGCGTTGATGCAACCCTCATTAAAGAGGTTATTGCTGAGCTGTTCATAGAAACTCCGGATCCCAATTTGATGGCAGCCATAAAATTGGTGAAGCGCCGCCGGTTAGGCCCTTATCGTCTGTCTGAAAAACGCAAAGAACGGCGGGATAAAGATTTAGCCGCGGTTGCCCGCGCTGGATTTGACTTTCAAACGGCGCGAAAAGTTATTTACGCTGAATCCTTCGAAGAGCTAGATGAAATGGTTAGCTCTGATTAACCAAATAACGCTGCATCACGCGCTGGCTATCTGGATCATTGAGAAGCTGGCTGAGGCCAAAGTGCAGCGGATCAGGCCAATCGTCGAAGACGAACCAGCCAAATTGCTGCATTTCCCAATTTAACACCGGTTCAAACTCTTGGCCAATAACAACAAGAAAATTACTATACCGAAATCCGGATTCGTGCTCGAACACATAAAGCGGTAAAATATCTTTAACCTCGCTTGCAAATTCAGCTTCTTCCTGAAGCTCCCGAACAACAGCATCAAGAGCTGTCTCGCCCGCATCAATAGCGCCGCCCCATGTTCCCCATGTGCCGGGCTGCAACGTTCCTTCAGCCCGGTGTGCGATCAAAAACCGCCCCGTATTCTCAGAAACAACCAATGCCCCTGCTGCTGCACGGCCCCAAAACCCAGTCTCCATCATTGCTTTTTTATGGTCGTTCATTAGTGTTTTCGCACCTTGAAAATATACTGTTCCTTAATATGCCCTGAATACGCCCCAAATCCAATCCCCTACACGATCAGCATCTACGGGTTTGATTTGTGCCAAAGTATGGCCTCTTACAAGCTTTAACACTCAATTCAAAAGCAACCGTTTCCACCCATCAGGTAATTGGGTGCTATATGTATCCTTAGGCATAACGTGTACAAAGGACTGAGTTTAGCATGCACATATTTGCATTTCTAATTATATTTCTGATGACTAGCCCAGCCATCTCTTATGTTGCCGAAAAACAATCTATTTTTCAGCTCACCTCAGGTGAATATCAGTCCTACAAATCTTAAACATCGCCCCATTATGGCATCGACAATCGAATTTTTATGGCCGCGTTTAAGAACCTTGGCGTTGAAGTTAAAACTGAGTTTTACCAATGGGCGAGGGCCTTAAAATGGACAAAGCGAGCAGCACTTTACTTTGGGCAAAACGTGCCGGTCGTAATGCTTGTTTTCATTATAGTGACCTGACCATTGAAGTCGATCCGGAAAATTTCTATAACCTTCGCACCAACCAGTACGGTTGGGACCCATAGTTACAAGATCACTAACAATTGCGTGGAGAAACACTCAGCGCTTGGCCCTAATATAACTTTGGGGAAAAATTCTAATACGCAGAAAAGAACGGCATTATTCAGGTTTATCGAGTGAATAAATAAAAACAAATAATGGGAATAATCTTAGGTGGCCGTTTTGATTTGGTGATAAGTAAGTGGCGGGTTGCTAATTTTCTCTGCAAAAACACTTCTCTCAAGCCGATAGTTCTCGTTTAGAAATACGCTCTGTTAATGTGGAACCTTCAACGTTTGATTATTTATTAAAGGGCTAACCCAGTTAACTAAATTAAATACTGCTTAACCCACTGTTTTATCATTTATAACCTTCGTTTAAATCTTACCTCTGCGCTTTAAAAGCCCAAACATTGGAACTTTTCCTACTGCATCTGGGCGCGCTTCCCTAAGCGCTTGCCACCAAAATAACTTTCACCAACTTCAATCTCTCCGCTGAAAATCGTGTCAGTCTCTTACTCAAGATGGTAAGCAACGATTATGCGCAATCTATGAAAATAATAAACCGCTGTTTTTGGATTTACACAGACAAAATCAACTGCGCACCGAGCTGTAGCTTTAGCTATAAAATGATCGATTAGATGATCTTGTATAGCTTTACTTCATTGGCTTTTCTCATTC
>CALJEW010000281.1 GCA_938074585.1 uncultured Rhodospirillales bacterium
ATTGGGTATTATTTGTTCCGTCAATTCCTTAATCACTGTATCCTAATCTTGTCATATTTTGTAACCTCCATGAGTGTTTGGCAGTGTTCATGGAATAACAAAAAAACAGATCGCCCCACAGGGGGTATGCCTCCTGTGAAGAACTTGACGCATACACCAGATGAATTTCCAGACGTCAGGTTACGTCGACGGAACAGCATTGATCCTTTGGAACGCAACAAGGTCATATGCATATTCACTTTACGTTGATAGCGATGAAACTTCTGTTCTGAACGCGTTCTTGGCAATCGAAATTCAGAAAAACCCTCCTTGTAGTCACCCGTATAAAATTCCTAACCAAGGCTTTTTCCTTCCTCTCGATTGATTTATGGTCCGAAATCAAATTCACAAACGAAGGACCAACGCGATTTACGACGTACTTGTTATAGGCGCAGGAGCAGCTGGGATGATGGCCGCAATCGAATGCGGTAAACGTGCGCGGCGCGTTGCTATCCTCGAACGAACTGATAAAATTGGGGAAAAAATCAGAATTTCCGGCGGTGGAAGATGTAATTTTACGAACATATATACAAAACCAACCAACTATATTTCTGAAAATCCGCGGTTCTGTATTTCAGCATTAAAACGATATACACCAGACCAATTCATCCGCTTAATTGATCATTATGGCATCGCATACAATGAAAGAAAGCATGGCCAGCTATTTTGTGACCAATCAGCTGTGCAGATCAACAACATGTTGCTGGCTGAATGTCAGGCAGCAAACGTCGAATTTCATTTTAACGTCGATATTTCAAAAATACAAAAACCGTCTCATTTTAAAGTTTTTGGGCAATCTGAAACCTATGAAGCACAATCGGTGATTATTGCCACAGGCGGAAAGTCGGTCCCAAAAATGGGGGCGACATCTTTTGGCTACGATGTCGCACAAAAATTTGGCTTACAAATCATAACACCTGAACCCGCACTGGTTCCATTGACCTTCGACGGTGTTATTCACGATCAGCTAAAGTCCTTAGCAGGAATAGCTGTTGATGTGCGGGTTAAGTGCGCAAAAACGCAGTTTGAAGAAGCTCTACTGTTTACGCACCGCGGATTAAGTGGCCCTGTAATCTTACAAATTTCTTCTTATTGGGATTTAGGTCAAGGCATAAGTGTTGATTTGTTTCCCGGTAATGACTTTTTTGAACTTTTAAAAACACTGAAAGATGGAAAACCAAAACAACGGCTACGCCCCTTTTTAGAAGAGTATCTGCCCAAGCGGCTTGCTGGCGTTATTGCAACTGAGTTAGACCTTCCAGAGCAATTTGCAAATATACCAGACAAGCGGTTACTGGCTTTAAGTAAGCGCATTAACCACTGGCGAATCCTTCCCAGTGGCAGCGAGGGTTACCGAACTGCCGAAGTGACACGAGGCGGCGTTGCCACGTCCGAATTATCCTCTAAAACAATGGAGACCACAAAAGTCCCTAACCTGTATTTCATAGGCGAGGTTGTCGACGTTACCGGACACTTAGGCGGCTTTAATTTTCAATGGGCATGGTCATCAGGATACACAGCAGGCCAATTTGCTTAGCTGCTGACAAGGAAAAAACCCATCAAAAACATCGTCAATTTATTCAACATTAAAAACAGTCACTGTTTTAAGAATTATTCACCGCGACGATTAGGAAGTAGAAATACAAGTCCCAAAGTAGCTAGGTGAGAAACAACTGTTAATCCAGATAAATAATAAATAACTATATTACAATCTTTTCAAAAGGGTATTAACGAGACATTACGCATGAACGATCACATACATTGGTAATATCCCCGATAATTTGTATTATTCAAACGTAGAATTTTCTTGTAATGTAACGAAGGTGATTCAAATAAAAACCGCACGTTATTTAGATAGTCAAATCATCAGTATTTTGCGAGGTTCCGAGACAGACACGCCTGTTCCGGAACTTTGCCGTGAACATTGCATTAGCAATGCGAGCTTTTATAAATGGCGCGCAAAATATGGCGGCATGGATGCGTCACTGTTGGGGCGGATGACGGAACTAGAGGCAGAGAACAACCGGTTGAATGAAATGTATGCGGATGTTTGGCTTTAAAACGATGTAATCAAGGAAGCAATAGAAAAAAGTAGTAAGGCCCTCTAGGCGTCGCGAGATGGCAAAGATTGCCGTGTGCAATGAGCGACTTAATATCTGGGCTGCCTGTGCAGCATTCACAATTTCCGTGACTTGCTATTGTTATTAAGCAAAGCAGAGCGATGAGAACCACGAGATCGACAACTGGCTGGGGGTGTTGTACGGCCGCCATAAGAACTGGGGCTTCAAGCTCTGTTTTCTATATCTGCATAACGTAAAAGACTTTGGCTGGAACCATAAGTGTATCTAACGAATCTACTGCGAACTGGCACTCAATCTCAGGATTAAGCCAAAAAAACGCCTGTACTGGGAGATACAAGAACCGCTATCGGTACCGACAACGATCAATGACATGTGTCCATGGACTTCATCAATGATCAGCTATCTGATATCTGCGGTTTCATGATTTTTAATGTCATAGATGATTATAACCGCGAAGGATTGAGTATTAAGGTTGATTTTTCTTTACCTTCGGCCCAGATAATCCGGGCACTGGGCCGGATTATCGAATGGCTTGGATCACCTTGTACCATTCGCTGCAACAACGGACCTGATTACGTTAGTGAATTGCTTGTTGAGTGGGCTAAGAAGCGCTGCATTGGCCTAAAGTTTATCTAACTCGGCAAACCACCGCACTAAACTCCAAAAGAAAACAAGCGTTATGTTTTAAACATCATAAACCCAAATGAAAAGCGTGTCATACAATACAACTTATCCAAATCAATCTTATGTTTAAGTAGTAAAACCTGTTTTTATTCAAGCGGTAGTTTCTTATAGCAGTGCCATAAAAAGACTGCGGCTGCCGTCCGCTCAGGCTTCCAGCGCTCTGCAATAATATCTAATTCGCCTGGTGTTGGGCGGTTTTCTAGGTTCAAAAGCCGTTTGGTCGCCTCAGCCAAAGCCAAGTCACCTGCTGGCCAAATATCGGTGCGACCAAGGGCAAACATTAAATAAATTTCAGCCGTCCAACGCCCAATCCCCTTAACGGCCATCAATTGGGCACGAACTACATCATTTTCATCTTTTTCGAGTGCGACGAGATCCAAGCTTCCGTTTAAAATGGCTTCAGATAAGCAGGTCACATAATGCGCCTTAGGACGACTTAAACCAAAAGACCGCAAAGCCTTTTCGCCTGATTTCAGGGCATTTTCTGGAGTGCACTTGATCAACCCGGCCTCAACACGCTTCCAGATGGCGGCGCCCGATTGAACGGAGACTTGTTGGTCTATAATAATCCGGATTAAGGTTGCAAACCCACCATCGCGATCGCGGGTCAGTGGTGTTCCGATCTGTTTATGAGCTAGCGCAATATCTGGGCAGATTGCAACTAGCGCCTTGATCGATTTATTCATGCGTTTCTCAGCAGGTGTCAGCGTAATTCCTCCAACGGGTCAACTCCAAATACAGACAGCCCCGACGCAATAACAAGCGCCACCGCCTGAATAAGCGCCAACCGAGCCAGAGTTAGTTCTTTGTCATCGGTTAAAACAAACCGCAGACTGGCATTATCCTTACCCTTATTCCAAAGTCCATGAAACTGAGTTGCAAGTTCGTTCAAATAATAGGCAATGCGGTGAGGTTCTTGGGCTTGGGCAGCTCCTTCAATCATCCGCGGCCAGTTTACCATTGTGCGGATAATTTCAAGCTCTGCCGGATCTTCAAGACGGGCAAAATCCGAATCCTTTAAATCCAATGCTGCAATATCTGCAACCGATAAAGCTTCAAGCGCATTCCTGAGCACTGAGTGACAACGCGCATGGGCGTATTGCACATAAAAAACAGGATTATCGCGTGATTGCTCGAGCACTTTTTGCAGATCAAACTCCATTTGCGTATCACTTTTGCGCGTTAGCATAATGAAGCGCACAACATCTTTACCCACTTCATCGATCAATTCGCGCAATGTAACGAAGTTACCTGAACGCTTCGACATGCGCATAGGCTCGCCACCCTTCATCAAATGAACCATTTGACACAATTTGATTTCAAGCGATGCTTCACCACCAGAAACCGCATTGGTGGCGGCTTTCATGCGCTTTACATAACCGCCATGATCAGCACCAAAAATATCGATCATTTGGCTGAACCCACGGCGATATTTGTCATAATGATTGGCAATATCATTGGTAAAATATGTCCAGCTGCCATCTGATTTTTTTAAAGGACGGTCAGTGTCATCGCCAAACTCAGTCGCTTTAAACAGCGTTTGCGGACGCGATTCCCAATCATCAACGGGCTTGCCTTTTGGCGGCTCTAACTCACCAGTGTAAATCAAACCCTTTTCATCTAAAGTTTTGAAAACAGCATCAACAGTTCCTGCCTCAACCAATGCTTTTTCAGATGTAAAGACATCTTGCTTGATCCCTAGACTTTGTAAGTCATCGCGAACCAAATCCATCATTTGGGCGACGGCAAAGGTTCTGAACTCAGTCAACCATTCAGCTTCATCGGCTAATTTCCATTTATCGCCATCACGGTCCGCCAAGGCTTTTCCAACGGGAACCAAATAATCGCCCGGATAAAGCCCTTCTGGAATGGTGCCAATATCTTCACCCAACGCTTCCAAATAACGCAAATGGGTCGACCGGGCCAAAGTATCGACCTGTGACCCAGCATCGTTGATATAGTATTCTGTGGTTACATCATAGCCCGCTTTCCGTAGCAAAAGGGATAAAGCATCACCCGTTACAGCGCCCCGAGCATGAGCCACATGTAAGGGGCCAGTTGGGTTGGCAGAAACAAATTCAACATTAATTTTAGCCCCCTTCCCCATTTGTGAATCTCCATAGCGAACGCCTAGATCAAGAATATCGGCCATTTGCGCATGCCAAAAGCTATTGGATAGACTGAAGTTAATGAAGCCAGGCCCTGCAATATCTACGTTTTTAAGCGCTTCTAACGATTTCATTTTTTCGGCGATTTTGGACGCCACATCGCGTGGCTTCATGCCCGCAGGCTTCGCCAACACCATGGCCGCGTTGGTTGTCATATCGCCGTGGCTTGTATCGCGTGGAGGTTCCAAATTAATACGATCTAAATTCAAGCCTTCTGGTAAATCACCAGCAGCCACAATCTCATTAACAATTGTTACAACACGTTCACGAAAAGTCTCAAATAAGTTCATCAGATTCTCTGTATTCTGTCAGTTTTTAGAAATGATAAAGATTGCTGGTCATACTCCAGCATTAAGTCCCAATCAAGCAGCCAACTTGTACCATAGCAAAATGAGTGCAACGATAAATCATGAACAATGCGAAACTGAATACTTATAAGAAGCGCCTGCTGACATTACAGAATGAATTATCCCATATTTTAGATGTGACCGAAGCAAGCCGGAAACCCGTCGAACTCGATCAAACATCGGTGGGCAGATTGTCGCGAATGAATGCCATGCAAGCACAAGCGATGCAATTGGAAACGGGCCGTAGGCGCAAACAAGAGTTGCAACGTATCGATAACGCACTAAAACGTATAGAGTCTGGGGATTTTGGTTACTGTGCTTCCTGTGATGAAGAAATTGAAGAAAAACGATTATACCACGACCCAACGTTCCCCACCTGCATTGGCTGCGCTCAATCGGGACATTGAAAGTCCTTGCGGCATAAAACATAAAACCGGATAGCGAGCATCGATAAAGCGACAATACTGGCCAGAAAAATCCCTTCAAACAGCCCTTTTGGGCCGCGATCTAAATAAATTGATAGAAACCAACCCAACGGAATTAAAAACCCGACATATGAGATGGTTTGCAAGCCTGATGGTATCCAAACGTCTTGGCGCCCCCTCAATACGTTAGCCATCACCGCCTGCCCCCCATCTAAAACAATTGCCATTCCACATATAAACACCAGCGGCGTTGCAAATTGTACCAGACCCAAATCTGTTGAGAACATTGATGTTACCTCAAAGGCAAAATAGCAGACTGAGCCGCCAACAAATGCCAATACAATTGAGTTAACACCAAGCCCCGCCCATCCGGCCAACGCTGCATCAGGGTGGTCTTTTCGGCCATATGCTATACCAACCCGCACAGATGATGCTGTGCCGAAACCCAAGGCAATCATAAACATGATGGATAACACATTGATGCCAATTGAATATGCGGCAACAGAGCTTTCGCCCATCCACCCAGCAAATATGTTCAAACTGGCAAATGATAATGCTTCAACGCCAATACTAAGTGCTATTGCATATCCAAGCTGACGTTGGTTCGTCCACGATGCCCAGCTTTCTGTGATTTTATCGCGTATACCAAACAACGCATGATCTGTCATGAACCAAATATAAGCAATTGCATTTATGCCTAAGAACCAGCGGGCTATAACCGTTGCCCAAGCGGCCCCCATAGCCCCATTAGCATCAAGCCCATATCCGCCCGATATGAACCATAAATTCAGAACAAAATTTAATACATTAGCCACAATCATTATATACATTGAAGGCAACGGACGGTGAATACCTTCTAGGAAAAATGCCGATACCATAAACAACAAATACCCCGGCAAACCGTATCCAATGACCAGCATAATTGCTCCGCCTTCGGTTGCTAAGCGTTCCGTTTGCCCCGTGAATGCCAATAAATCTTGGCCAAAATAGGCGACACCAACGGAGACCAGCCCCAAAACAAAGGCATAGGGCATCGACCGGCGCCAAATTGACCCACATTTTTTATAGTCTTCCGCACCAAAAGAAGCGGACGTTAAAACCAATGTGCCCAAGGTCATGCCCATAAAGATCAGCATAATCGGAATAATTAACGCCCCGCCAATGGACATATAAGCCAGTTCCGTTGTGTCATAGCGCCCAACCATAGCCGTATCTACCGTTGCCATAATCAAGATCCCTGCACGCGAAACTACAATCGGGACTGCTAAGCGTATCAATTCGCTACTATGGCGCTGAATACGGGCGACAAGCCATGATTGGCCGGGTTGGATGGGCTCTAAGTACTCAACCATTAAAGTCTCAATCTATTAAAAGGTGTGCGTATAGCTAGCCTATACACGAAATAATAACTGGGCAAAGCCCACTCCTGCATTTACGCACTAGCAATGGCACTGTACAAGCTGAGACACTCCCATAGCTAAAATCAGGTGGATTCAATGTGACGATACAAAACACCCCACAAGTTAAAACTCAGGAAGATCAATCCACTGCGGGCATTTATTGGATGCTGTTGACGATGTTTTTTTTCGTCAGTGGCGATTGCATCGCTAAATATTTAATCCAACATTATGACGTTATTCAGATTGTTTGGGGGCGCTACTTTTTTCATGCTATGATTTTGACTGTCGTTTTGGCACCGCGCCTTAAAAAGCTGTTAGTGACCGAAAACCTTAAGCTACAACTCGCCCGATC
>CALJEW010000282.1 GCA_938074585.1 uncultured Rhodospirillales bacterium
TGGGATTACAGAAAGTTTAGCCGAGCCGAAGCGTACATTTTTTTCAATGGTGTCAGAAAATAAATAAGCATTTTGGGTAATAGTTCTAACGAAGGATCTTAAATCTTTGCGCGATAACTGTGTGATATCCTTGTCACCCCAAAATACCTGTCCGGGTGTAACATCAAGATGATGGTTCAGGCAATTCACAAGCGTGCTTTTTCCTGAACCTATACCACCCAGTATCCCAATTTTTTTACCTGGCTCGATCGTAAAGTTGATGTTATTTAGTACCCATTTATGGTCCAGGTCCAGTGTGCCCTCAGGGTTGGCCGGGTTGTTTTTGTTGTCATTTGTCGTTGGATACCGATAACTGAGGTCAACTACTTTTAAGGTGCTTTTTTCAAGTTGCCGTTTTTGCGGCGCGCCCAGCATAATCATATCCTGATTATATATGGGGTTATTGAGGACGGTCTGAATACTCTCAATGCTTACTATCCCCATTTGATAAACCGTCAGAATTCGCCCCAAGCTCATAAGCGGAACGGCTAAAAGAACGGAATAGGATAGAAAGGCTGTGATTTCGCCAATGGTCAGATCACTTTGCAATACGTAATAACCACCAAGGCCAAGAATAAGGACCTTCATCAGGTGGTTTGCGTATTCAATAACCGGCAGCACAAAAGTTTGAATTCGGGTAATTTGCATCGTACATATGAATAATTTCCTGTTTACGTCCTCTATTTTTTGAGAAGCCCAAGGTCCCATTTTCTGGTTTTTAATGAGATCAATACCCGATAAATAATGCATCAATTGTTCTGACAAATCCTGCAGTCGGGTTAATCGCTGCGCTTGCAGTTGCCGTAATTGACGAAATCCAATGCGAAAAAACAGAAATCCGATTATAATTGGTATAACTGAGTACAAAGTCAGTTTGGGTGAAATTTGCCACATCCATAAGGGTGTCAAAGAAAAGGCAAATAGAATATTAAATACATGTAAAAACCCAAGGCTATAGAAGACGCGAATCCCACTTAAATCATTGTTAATAATCGAAATTAATTTTCCGGATGGATATCGATTATGAAAAGTTTGAGGCAGTCGATTAAGTCGATAAAACAAATCATTTTTCAGCGCCATCTCGGTTATGCGACCCGGATTAAGCGCATACATACGCGACAAAATTCGCACAAAAATCATCGCGAGCGATAAAACAATCACAGCTTGAACGTTTTCTGCCAGTAAGTCGGGGGCATCATCTGGTGCCATGTTTAGAAAATCGATCGCCTGTTGAATGTATCGAGGGATTTCCACAAGTAACCAATTGACAATAAAAATACAAACCACGGCAAAAAGGTAAGAATATTTGTTAAGCAGAAAATAATACCAAATAAATTGAGGTTTAGTCATGAGTACGTATTTGCCTGATATGTGAATTCATTATTTACGGTAAATGAGAGGAACGAAACAAGACCTTATCCGCATGCGTTGTTTAAAAATGTCTTTCCCTTGCGCTAGTACAAGCAACTGGTACAGTAACCATATGATCAAGATGATTGGAAACGGTTAAAGTATTCTCTATGTTCGATTTTCCAAACTTGGCGCCCCCTTCAGTACAAAGAAACTAATATGGTACCAGAAAATCTTCGTATTAACATTGAACGCTTGGTTGGGCGAATTGAAGCATTAGCTGAAATTGGGTCGATTGAGGGTGGTGGCGTTTGCCGTATAGCGCTGAGCGATGAAGACCGCGAAGGCCGTGATCTTGTTGTCTATTGGATGCACGAACTGGGTTTAAAAATTTCCATTGATAAAATTGGTAACGTGATCGGTATTCGTGAAGGATCAGAGGCGGGCGCGCCTGTTATGACCGGGTCCCACATTGATACCGTTGCGACGGGTGGGCGCTACGATGGGAACTTAGGCGTGCTTGCAGGTTTAGAAGTTATTCAAACGCTTAATGATGCTTCTATTACGACCAAAAAACCAATCGGTGTTGGATTTTTTACAAATGAAGAAGGTGCACGATTCACGCCAGATATGATGGGAAGTGCGGTGCATCAAGGCGTTTTCAATGTTGACGATATGCTAGATGTTGTTGGCGTTGACGGAGCACGGCTTGGTGATGAGCTTAAAAAAATTGGCTATGCGGGAGAGGCTGCGGTGGGTTCATTTCAAGCCGATAGTTTTGTCGAACTTCACATTGAGCAAGGCCCACTCCTTGAATTCGAGGGGTATGAAATAGGTGCCGTAGAAAGTGTGCAAGGAATTTCGTGGAAAGAGTATAGGATCAGTGGAACCGCAAATCACGCAGGCACAACCCCCATGCATCTTCGCCATGATGCCGGGTACGTTGCTGCAAAAATATCTGTTGAGGCGCGGCGTATTGCGATATCTATGGGTGGGCATCAAACTGCAACAGTGGGCGTTACAGAACTTATTCCAGGGTTGGTAAATGTGATTGCTAAAGGCGCCTTGGTTACAGTTGATTTACGAAATACAGATGAACAAAAGTTACAAGAAGCCGAAGCGACAATGTTACGTTTCATCGAAAAAATTTGTATTGAAGAGGCTGTGACATTTGAATGCCGCACACTGGTCCGGTTTGAACCTGTAAACTTTGACCCTGAAATGGTTTCGATGGTTGCACGCACGGCGACAAATCGTGGCTACAAGGTAAAACAAATGCCGTCAGGCGCAGGGCATGATGCCCAAATGTTTGCTCCCAATTGTCCAACAGCTATGATCTTTGTGCCAAGCGTTGGCGGCATAAGCCATAATGTAGAAGAATACACTGAGCCAAAACACCTACACGCAGGGGCAGATGTATTGCTACATGTATTGTTGAAAAAATCATTATAAAGTTTTAAAGGCCTTCAGTATGACTTTAATCAAACGAGCAGAATTTGATCCCGCCCTAAGTTCTTTTGTGGCAAATCCGAATGCTCGCCAAGAACTTTCATTTTCCGATGGTGCAGAAAAATCAATTTCAGCAATGGGCATGAAAACTGCAAAACAATGTGTGTCTAAATGGGATGGGTATCAAGTCACCTCACTGACACCCCTTCCAGGTTTGGCAAAGGAACTTCGAATTTCATCACTCGTTTATAAAGATGAAGGTAGCCGCTTTGGATTGGGAAGCTTTAAAGCTTTGGGCGGAGCTTATGCGGTATACCAACTTCTATCACGAATGATTACACAGGCAACTGGAATTGAAGGAATTAACTCGACGGATTTAAAAAATGGAATTTACGCAGAGCAGATAAAAGACGTTACTGTCTCAAGTGCAACAGATGGAAACCATGGCCGGTCGGTTGCTTGGGGCGCACAACAATTTGGCTGCAACTGTGTAATCTATATTCATGCCGAAGTCAGCCACGGACGGTTGGTAGCACTTGAAGAACAGGGTGCAACAGTTGTTCGTGTTGATGGAAATTATGATCAGTCCGTCCATGTGTGTGCAGAACAATCTGATTCAAACGGATGGCACGTTGTCTCTGATACATCATATGAAGGGTACAAAGAAGTTCCAACAAATGTGATGGAAGGCTACTCGATTTTGGCTTCAGAAATCGTTGACCAAGTGAATCTACTGCCACCAACGCATGTGTTTGTTCAAGGCGGTGTTGGCGGGCTTGCCGCTGCGGTAAATGCTGCTTTTTGGCAAGCATGGGAAACGGAACGTCCTTTGTTTTATATTGTTGAGCCTGACTTGGCACCCTGCATTTATAAAAGTGTTGAAGATCAAGCACCAACCAATGTCGATGTAGAAACAGAAACCATTATGGCTGGTCTGTCGTGTGGTGAAATTTCATTGGTTGCATGGGACGTTTTAGCGCAAGGCGCAAATGGAGCGATTGTGATTCCTGATAGCTTTGTTGGCCCGACGATGCGATTGTTAGCCGAAGGATGCGCGAACGATACGGCGATTGTTGCTGGTGAGTCAGCGGTTGCGGGTTTGGCCGGACTGATTGTCGCGCGCGGTTCAGAAACCTTATCCAAACTATTACAGTTAGATGTAAATAGCCGCGTTGTTGTGATTGGAAGTGAAGGCGCAACCGATGTTGATATTTACAGACAACTAGTCGGCGAACTTGCAGATAAAGTGTTATCTTGAAGCTTTCGTAGAACTACAGAACTGATAGTTACCAAATTTGGGACGCTTTTTTGTAGCGATCAATAACAACAAATTGATCTGCAAATAGCTGTTGCCAAGGCCCCCACTTTCCATCTGGCCAGCGCACTCGAACCGCAACCCGATCAGCTACAACAAACCCAAAATGATACCAATCATGACTGCCACCCGCATGACCACCACCGACAACAACTTCACCCGATACGTCTCGGGTGCCGATGCGAATTCTATTTTCTGAACCAATGGCGAATGCGTTGGGACCAGATTGTTTTCATCGAATGGCGTCGTGGTTCCACATAGGACCAAACGACTTTGTTTGTATGCGGCTTCCTTGGTTTCTCCACAAAGCTTTTTTCACTCTCGGTTGACCAGCACAATATCAAGCATCCCATCTAAATTAAAATCAGAAATAGTAGCGACACGCCCTCTAGGTTTTTGGGCTAAACCTACGGCGAGGCCGGCTTAAAAAAAGCCCATTGGGGCGCCCAATTAATAAATCGTCAGGATCGTTGTCAACAAAACCAGGCATCGCTTCAGCGTTACCTTTGGCAATAAATAAATCCGTGTACGAATAATTATTAAAATCTTAAAACTCAATAAGCCATCCAGTTGAAGGGCGATTGTACTTGCGGGCATGGCCCCTAAAAGGCCCGCGACAAAGGTGGCCGCCTTCATCAGCAACCGGACAACAATAAGTATGAATGAAAGCGCAAAGGCAATAATTGCGGGCTGAAGCAAATAGGCCGATTTGTCGATTTATGCAGGCTATAAGCAAAAATCCAGTAGTTCAGCTGCTAAGTTTTGAAGCGGTGGTGGAGCCTCATGGGTTATAACATAAATAAGCCCCGCTTGAGCCAAAAGAAGGATAATCGGATCAAACCCAAGCGGCTGAATAATCCGCGTTCTTCTAAGCAGGCAAAAACAGTTAAATTGGGTGGTAATAAAAACGGCAGCTCCGGCTTATAAAACTCGCCCGATGGCATCTGCGCTTTTTGGTTTACCTTCCAACTGGCTCAGCACGGCATAAACGCAAACAAACCCCACCAGTGCGTATAAATAGCAGGAACTTGGAACCGCCAAGTCAGAACCATGCCAACAAATGCAATGCCCAACGGCAGAATGGCGGGGATTGTGGGAGCCGTATACGGTGTTAAGCCAGGCGATACGCATAGGTATGCGATGACCAATAAAAAGAGGGGGTGCTAAATAATTTCGAATGTGGAACGCAAATTCAAACGTCTCTCACGAGTGAGCCCCCATGATAAAGGTGCTATTATATTAAGATCTTAAGACATAATTTAATGGTTTCGAAATTGCTAATCAAGGCGGTTAAAATTTGATGAAAACGGATATCTGCGCGTTTTAATAGGTCAATTCTAGTAGCTGGACAAAAAACCCAATAAGACCGCCAAAAACGCCGCCCCAAACAACCAACCAACCCAAATGTTTTCGGATCATATTTTGAACGATGATTTTGACGTTTTCTGGGGTAAGCTCATCCAAACGACTATCAATAATATGCTCGACTTTTTCGACCAAAACGCGGGTGAAGTCACTGCTGGCTTCACCGTCTGTGCTCTCGGTCGCTAATTCTGCAATTATGTCTTTAAGCTTAATGGTTACGGGCTCACGCAAAGGCTCCAACGCCTCTTTACCGCCAACCATTGCCAGCATACTCCCCAGTTTAGACGATTCAATCGCTTCGATGAGGCCGGCAAAAACACGATCAAAATCAACTTTATCAACAATCTCTTGGGCGGCATCACCGCCGTTTTTCTGAAAAAAGCGCTCGATATGATCGTGAGTGAAAAATTCTTCGAGAATCAGGAACTTAATTCCGGCTTTAAAATCTTCGAAACGGTTTGGAATAACACCAGAGCCATAGATCACCGGGATTTTTTCAAACAGCATATGAATAGCCAGCCAATTTGTTAAACCCCCAGATAAGGCAAAAATACCAACCATAAAAATCAAGTCCCCATGAACAGGTGAAAAGTATCCACCCACAGCGAAAGTTGCGGCTATTAGGTTCGTCATCATTGACTTATTCATCGTCGGATCCTTATTGGTGATACAACCCCTATCCCTACCACCTCTTTGGGGGCAATCAAAGGCTATCGTTGATGCGGGTTTTAGATCTGATTTGTGCCCATTTAAACATAGCTTAGTGAGCAATAAGATTAAATATGAAAGGGTTTTACAGTACCCTTATAATTATGCAATCTTTGGCCTTCTTAATAATAAATCCGCAAATTTGAGGTCCTGATGACAAGTAAACTTTTTACACCTATTAAGCTCGGTAAAATTGAGCTTCCGAACCGAATTATTGTTGCTCCTATGTGCATGTACAGTGCCGATAATGGATCCGTAACAGATTGGCACCTCATGCATTTGGGTCAATTTGCTGTTTCTGGCACGGGCCTTGTTTTTGTTGAGGCGACAGGGGTTGAGCCAGAAGGCCGCATATCACCGGGCTGCGTTGGCTTGTGGGATAACAAAACAGAATCCGCCTTAAAGCGGGTCATTGATTTTTGTAAAGATTTTGGCAATGCCAAAATGGGCATGCAGTTAGCCCACGCTGGGCGCAAAGCATCGACTGATATGCCTTGGAATGGCGGCAAGCCGATCGCTCCTTCTGAAGACCGTGGCTGGCAAACAACAGGCCCATCGGATGAGCCTTATACAGACGGTTGGCAAATACCCGACGAAATGGACGACGCAGCAATGGAGCGCATCAAAAAGGCTTTTGTTGATGCGACAGAGCGCTGCGTTCGCATTGGCTTTGATGTTTTGGAAATACACATGGCACACGGCTATTTATTTCACCAATTTTTGTCACCGATAAGCAACAAACGCGCCGACAAATACGGTGGCAGCTTAGAAAACCGTATGCGCTATCCTTTGGAAGTACTCGACGCTGTTCGTGCTGTATGGCCTAAAGATATGCCGTTGGGTGTTCGGGTCTCTGCAACGGACTGGGTTGAGGGATCCTCTTGGGATATTTCTGAAGTTGTTGAATTTGCGAAAGTTCTTAAAGCTCGTGATCTAGATTTCATTGATGTTTCCAGTGGTGGCAACTCGCCGAAGCAAGAAATTGATGTGGGGCCCGGGTATCAAACCGGTTTTGCTGCTGAAATTCGTCGTGAAAGTGGACTTACGACAATGGCGGTCGGGCAAATC
>CALJEW010000283.1 GCA_938074585.1 uncultured Rhodospirillales bacterium
AAAAATCCAAAAGTCAGGATTGGGTTCGGTGCAGCGTTTCGCTTCGCTTCGCATGGTTATAAGAACGTAGACAAAACCAGCGATTAATAGGATGTTGTTAGTACTGTTTCACAACGTCAAATCAACCTACTATTGACTGTTTCGTCATTAAATGACGAAGACATTACAGTTTTTTTAAATAAAATTCGACATCACCAATTAGGAAACAATTTTGTTTCATCAGCCATAATGCTTACAGCTGATTATACTTCAAATTATATACATAAAATTATCAACAGTGCTGCTGATAATATTTTAGCAAAACCCTTAGCCCCAAACATTTTAATTAATTTAATTGATATCTTAACTTGGAAACGTAAAAGGTTTGTTCTAACAAGTAACGATCTTGACCCAGATCGTCGTGATATCACCCGCTAAGGCGCTCAACCTATTCCAATTAACACTGCTCCCAATGCTCTTAAATACAAAGTTCAGGACAAAACCAATGTGACCACATTCCAAAGAAAAATCGATTCATGCGCTAGAGAAGTTAATTATAAAAAAATGGATCGTCATGCGTAACAAATTCGACAATTAGTCGGTTGGATCACGCCACATTATAAAAAAATAGGCCCATAACAATACAATTTCATTGATTAAGCGCTTTCAATATGTGTCTTAAGACCTGTGCCGACGGATGATATGCACAGACAAGGAGCATGTTAGCGAGTTGGTTAGCGATTGTTCAAGTCGTAGAATTAATTCTAAAACCTCCGCTATCAAGAAACTAAAGATGTTCGATTGCTCAAATAAAACGGTTCAGTAATTGGTCCCGCTTTCGATGTATAAGAGCATGATTTAAAAGTTGCCGCAGATATTTTAGCATTCGTCTCTAAACGTGCTCATTAAATTTTCCGATATAATTATTTTTATTACACTTAATATTAAATTTTCATGCGCAATTAACGATTCTTTAAAAAACATTGCGTAACAAGATTGAATAGAATTATCCACAGAAGTGAATATAAATGATGAAGAACTTCATATACGTAATGTGTTTATGTGCGCTACCTGTACTGCTCGCTATTCAACCGTATCGGTTGTTTTATTGAGGTTTGGAGCGTAAACATCCCAAAATACATGTCGTTTAAGTTAAATATTTAAATTGCATGAATTTTGGGGTGGCATTTTTAAACATGTGATAAAATTTAAGCATACCGTTCTGCGTGACATTGCGGCTCATATTTCATAGGTTCCTTGTCTAATTCAACGGCCCGTTGGCCTTTACCGAAACAAGGTTCTCCATGCGTTTATCACGATATTTTTTACCGACCCTCAAAGACACGCCATCAGAGGCGAAAATTGCATCTCATCGTTTAATGCTTCGCGCCGGAATGATACGTCAATCGAGTTCTGGAGTTTATTCTTGGTTACCCTTAGGTTTACGCGTTTTAAAGAAAATCGAAAATATAGTTCGTGAAGAGCAAAACGCTGTTGGCTGCCATGAAGTTTTGATGCCAACCATTCAACCCGCTGATTTATGGCAAAAAAGTGGGCGTTACGACGACTATGGCCCTGAAATGCTACGCATTGTTGACCGTCATAAACGTGATATGCTGTATGGCCCTACCAATGAAGAACAAATTACCGAAATTTTCGCGAGTTCCGTTCATAGTTACCGCGAATTACCACAAATTTTATATCACATTCAGTGGAAATTTCGCGATGAAGTTCGCCCTCGGTTTGGGGTGATGCGGGGCCGTGAATTTTTGATGAAAGATGCATACTCATTCGATATCGACAAAGAAAGTGCGCGGCGCTCTTACAACAAAATGTTCGTGTCGTACTTAAAAACCTACGAACGCTTAGGCTTGAAAGCCATTCCAATGGCAGCTGATACCGGCCCCATTGGTGGCGATATGAGCCATGAATTCCTAATTCTAACCGAAACAGGAGAAAGTGAAATTGCCTGTCATAGTGATTTCATTGAAATGAGCTTGGCCAATGAAGACATTGATTTTAAAGGCAACCTAAAGCCAATCGTTGATCGCTTCACTTCTAAATACGCAGCTACCGATGAAATGCGCGATCCTGAAGCCGAAAAAGCATTGGGTGACAACTTAGTCACTGCGCGCGGCATCGAGGTTGGGCATATTTTCAACTTTGGTACAAAATATTCGAAACCCATGGGTGCATCCGTCGCCGGACCAGACGGCAAAGACATTGATGTGGAAATGGGATCTTATGGTATTGGTGTATCGCGCTTGGTGGGCGGCATTATTGAATCATCACACGACGAAAACGGCATTATTTGGCCCGATTCAATTAGCCCCTTCGAAGTCGGCGTGATCAACTTAAAGGTTGATGATGCCGATTGCGATAAGGCCTGTGACGACATTTACAAAACGCTATTAGAGCAGGGCAAAGACGTGATTTATGATGACCGCGACGACCGCGCTGGCGCTAAGTTTGCAGATGCCGACCTGATTGGGGTTCCATGGCAGATCATTTTAGGGCCGCGCGGCTTGAAGAACGGCGTTGTTGAATTAAAGAACAGAAAATCTGGCGAACGCGAAGAGCTTAGCTTAGAGTCTGCACTTTCAAAAACATCCGAATAAGGGATTACTGGATTGTTTAGTCGCTTTGAATGGATGATGGCTTTCCGCTATTTACGGGCGCGGCGTCAAGAAGGTTTTATTTCGGTTATAGCTTGGTTTTCTTTGTTTGGAATAGCCTTAGGCGTTGCAACTTTGATCATTGTCATGTCTGTAATGAACGGGTTTCGGCAAGAACTACTGACCCGTATTTTGGGTTTAAACGGTCATATGAGCGTTTACACGACAAGCGGAGAAATGAAGTCTTTTGATGATTTGTCAACCAAAATTTCGACCATGAAAGGTGTTGTTTCTGTAACTCCAATGATCGAAGGAAAGGTTATGGTGACGGCTCGTGGCGTTGCTCAAGGGGCGGTTGTCCGGGCTTTGCGTAAATCAGATTTGGAAAAACGTAACATTTTATCGGGCAATATAAATCGTGGCTCGCTTGATGAATACGGCCAAAAAAATGGATTAGTTATTGGTCATCGATTGGCACAAAAGCTTGGCGTTCGTATTGGCGACAAACTAACGCTAATTTCACCCAAAGGAACGATAACCGCTTTTGGGACTGTTCCCAGAATGAAAGCATTTGAAGTTGCCGCAACATTCGAGATTGGTATGTTCGAATATGATTCGAGTTTTATTTTCATGCCCCTAAAACTT
>CALJEW010000284.1 GCA_938074585.1 uncultured Rhodospirillales bacterium
TATTTTAGGAATATCAATCAGAACCCTACGTAACAAATTAAAATTATACGGAGATCAAGGTCGTGATATTCCTCAACATGGTGATGCTGAGCGACCAGCTCCGTAAGGCAACCACATATCGCTAATCAAACCGTAACAGAGGACCTGTCCCCCGGATGGCCGACCTACCAAACAACGCCTCAAAAAAAAACAACCTTGAAAACGACGTAAAAGGTGATGCTAGCGGTGTAAATGTGTCCGCTTGGATATCTAAAAATCTATTACGTGGCGATATACTTCTGGCTCTCTCCGTTATCACCCTTTTGGTGGTTCTGGTCTTACCAATGCCAACTTGGGCGTTGGATGCCGCCCTTGCAATTTCGATTACATTTTCCGTGCTTATTTTGATAACAGCCTTGTTCATCGAAAAACCTCTAGATTTCAATACATTCCCAACGGTACTTTTGCTTGCAACAATGTTGCGTCTTGCTCTAAACATGGCTTCAACCCGATTAATTTTAAGCGATGGACACCAAGGGCCCTCTGCAGCGGGACAAGTTATTGAAGCCTTTGGTAACTTCGTGATGGGTGGAAACTTCGTCATCGGAATTATTGTTTTCACAATTCTTGTGATCGTGAATTTCATCGTTATTACAAAAGGTTCAGGTCGTATAGCCGAAGTTACTGCCCGGTTTTCATTGGATGCCATGCCCGGAAAACAAATGGCGATTGATGCGGATTTATCAACGGGGCTTATTGATGAAGATGAGGCTCGAACCCGCCGTAAAGAATTAGAAGAAGAAAGCACATTTTTTGGAGCCATGGATGGTGCATCAAAATTTGTTCGTGGTGATGCGATAGCTGGTATTTTAATCACTTTCATCAACATAATTGCGGGCATGATTATTGGCGTTGCCCAAAACGACTTAAGTTTCACAGAAGCCGCAGAATCTTATACGCGACTTACCGTTGGTGACGGTCTTGTCTCTCAAATTCCAGCGCTTATCGTGTCAACGTCTGCCGGTTTAATGGTTACCAAAGCGGGCGTAACCGGTGCAACAGAAGCAGCTCTTGGCCGCCAATTAGCAGGCCAACCGAAAGTGCTGAGCTTGGTCAGCTTCTTAATGTTCTCGATGTCAATTCTGCCCGGCATGCCAATGCTACCCTTTGTCATTCTAGCCGCTATAACAGGGTTTGGGGCTTACTATGTACACAATAAAAATAATGTGGGATTAGAGCAGAAATTGGTTGAGGCTGAAAACACTACAGTAGACCCAAACACCGCCGCTGAAGAGCCAATTTCAACAGCCCTAAAAATTGATTTTCTACGTCTTGAATTGGGATATGGTTTGTTATCACTGATCAGTGCGCCTAAAGACGGGCAGAGATTAACGGATCAAATCAAGGCGCTGAGGCGTCAAATGGCGATTGAAGTTGGCTTTGTTATGCCGTCGGTGCGCATCCAAGATAATATGCAGCTACCAGCAAACACATATGTTGTTCGGGTCAAAGAAATTGATTCCGCACGCGGCGAGCTCAGGCCAACAATGTTATTAGTAATGGATCCCAGAGGGGAAGAGATCACTCTACCGGGTGAAAAAACAACGGAACCAACATTCGGATTACCTGCAATGTGGATTGAGGAAGCAAATCGAGAAGAAGCCCTATTTCGAGGGTATACAGTTGTTGACCCTGCAACCGTCGTCACAACACATTTGACCGAAGTCATCAAAGACAACATGTCTGATTTATTGTCCTACGCAGAAACACAAAAACTGTTAGACGAATTAGATAAAGAACACCAAAAACTGATTGCTGAAATGATCCCCACCCAAATTTCTATGGGTGGTGTGCAACGCGTTTTACAAAACTTACTAACAGAACGGGTCTCGGTCCGTGATTTGCCTACAGTTTTAGAAGGCATTTCAGAAGCCTGTGGCTTAACACGGAACGTCATGATGATTACAGAACACGTTCGTTCCCGCCTTGCACGCCAGCTCAGCGACCAAAACATCAACGATCAAGGGTTTATTCCGCTGGTTACGTTGTCCCCTCAATGGGAACAAACATTTGCCGAAAGTTTGGTTGGACAGGGCGATGACAAACAGCTGTCTATGCCACCTACACGCCTGCAAGAGTTTATAGCAGCCCTTCGAACTACGTTTGAGCGACATGCCATGATTGGCGAAGCACCTGTGTTGTTAACCAGTCCAGGCAGCCGCCCTTTCGTTCGTTCCATTGTTGAAAGGTTTAGACCTATGACCGTCGTGATGTCACAAAATGAAATCCACCCAAAAGCTCAAATCAAAACCGTTGGCCAAGTATAACTAAATTCCGATAATCCAAACTTAGGCATTTAAATGCGCGTTAAAACTTACATAGCACCGACCAATTCAGAAGCCATGGAATTGGTGCGCGAAGGCCTTGGCGATGATGCCATAATAATTTCTTCAGGAAATACAGACGATGGCGAAGGCGTTCGGATTATCGCTGCCGTAGATCTGACATCTACTCCAGAAACAGAAGCCGCGATAGAAGAAGAGCGTGAAAATTTTTCAGAGTTAAATATAGAGCAAACTGTTAAACAGGCCCTAATTTTCCATGGAGCCCCACCGCGTTTAATCACTCGACTTTCTACTGTTGCCGCTAATGCTGATTCACCAAGCCCAACCCTAGCATTAGCCTCTGCCTTCGATGCATTATTTGAGTTCTCTCAACTGAGTACAGACACCTTCAAAGCGCCGCTGATGTTGGTCGGCCCGCCCGGTTCCGGAAAGACGATTGTAGCCGCAAAACTATGCACACAAGCCAAGCTCGCCAAACAATCTGTTAAAGCAATTTCGTGCGACACCCAACGCGCCGGTGGGGTCGAACAATTCAAAGCCTTCACCAATATTTTAGGTATCGATTTAATAACGGTGTCAAGTGCAGATGATTTGAAAAATCACATTTCTTTGGATGCAAAAACACAAATGCAAATTATTGATACGGCTGCAACAAACCCATACAACGAAATTGAAATGATTGATTTGCATCGGAAGATCAAAGCCAGTCATGCAGAACCCATTTTAGTCCTTGCTGCCGGATCAGACCCGATGGAGGTCGCAGACATGGTGCGCTTGTACAGAGAAGTTGGCGTAAAACGTTTTATCGCAACACAAATGGATATCGCTAGGCGCGCCGGCAGCATTTTGGCTGCTGCAGATAGCGCATCACTAGCACTTTGTAACGTCAGCGTCAGCGCAAAAGTATCCGATGAGCTGATCCCCATTACTCCCGTTTCACTCGCTCGCTTAATAATGCCATACACAGCTGAAACCACATTCAACCACCCAAATAGCGAGGCCGCTCAATGAACACTAAATCAGATAAACTGACAGCTCCAGTCACCCGTAACCGAGGCAGCAATATGTTTGCGATTGCGTCGGGAAAAGGGGGTGTTGGAAAAACGTGGTTTTCGATTACGCTCGCACATGCACTATCCAAAAAGGGAAAACGTGTTTTATTGTTTGATGGCGACCTTGGTTTAGCCAACTTAGATATTCAGCTCGGCCTGATGCCAAAACAAGATTTAAGCAATGTTATTAGTGGCCGCTTAACCTTAAACCAAGTAATCGTTGATTTTCCTGAAGCTGGCTTTGATATCATTGCGGGGCGATCTGGTTCGGGAGGCCTTGCGAATATAGCCAGCAGCCGCTTACAAATGGTTGGTGATGACCTTGCTCTTCTTTCCGCAAATTACGATACCGTACTTATGGATCTGGGTGCAGGTATTGAGCGAACGGTGCGCCAATTAGCCCACAATGCAAAAACCTGTATTGTATTACTAACAGACGAGCCAACTTCATTAACGGACGCCTATGCCTTCATTAAAATCATGCACGCCGACCGCCCAGAAATAGAAATCAAGATCGTAACGAACGTCGTCAATTCAACACGAGAGGGCGAACGTACATACAATACCTTATTAAAAGCATGCCAAGGGTTCTTAAAAATTTCGCCGCAATTATTAGGTATAATACGCCGCGACACCCGGGTCCGCGAAGCCATTCGGTCACAAACACCATTACTAACCCGTTTCCCGAATTGTGAAGCCGCTCAAGACGTCGAACGCATAGCCGAAAGCTTGCATAACGGCATAAATAGCTAGAACAGATCATGGAAACCATCGTTCCCCTTACAGTATTTACAGGACAAACGACTACTGCACCGCAACCCACGGCACAAATACCGACACCGCCACCTGATCTTCAACGCCTTGCAGTTGGCGCAAAATTAGATGCTCTTGTTTTACAAGGAATGAGCAAAGGACTTGCTGAAATAGATACTCTCTTTGGCAAATTACAATTATCAACAAATTTTCCACTGCGCGCTCAAACTAATTTACAATTTCAAATCATTGGCAAATTTCCGCTTATGCAGTTGCTGATTACATCCGTCCAAGGCCAATCTCCCCAAACCATTTTACGAACCATGCAATCCATCACCTCGGCAAAGATTGGCAGCATGAACCAAGGAGTTGGAACACACGGCGCAGGCGTATCTTCAACCGCTGTTCAGTCAGCTAATACAGAATCAATTTCTTTAACCGTGGGCGCAAAT
This sequence comes from uncultured Rhodospirillales bacterium, assembly GCA_938074585.1. Classification (GTDB taxonomy): domain Bacteria; phylum Pseudomonadota; class Alphaproteobacteria; order Rhodospirillales; family Casp-alpha2; genus JABMNT01. The sequence continues at coordinate 4,582 of CALJEW010000284.1, forward strand.
GTCGTTGCAACAAAAATCGGGGGACTGCCGGGAACAGCCTCATTGCTTAATCCAGCGGGTGTGTTGCCGGCGCCACAATCAGCGCTTGGAGCAGCAACACCAACCAAAGGGTCAAATACCAAATCGACACCGGCCGAAGCGACCAAGGGAGCTAAAACAGGACTGGTGGGTTCGACAAGCACATTACAAGGCACGCAAGGTGCTAGCAATCAAACGCCCATAAATGCATCCTTAAACCAAACAGGAAGTCGATTTTCTGTGCGCATCACAAACATTCTACCACCTTCACAACTATCAAGTGGCGGTGGATTACCTGTAACAGGCAGCACCAATTTATCAGTAGGACAGTTTGTAACCGGGGTCGTCACGATGACCAATACCCAAGGCCATGCTTTTGTTCAAACTCATGCAGGCCCCATAAACTTAGCAACACCAAGTCCACTGCCGCCTAGTACCACCATTTCCTTTTTGATAACAGCCCCCCTATCTCCTGTAGCCCTTGGTAATCTTGGCGGAATGGGGGATCTAAATGCTGAAGTCATTATGGAAACACATCGCTGGCCTGAGCTTGATGATGCCGTTCGCAGCTTAAATGAAAGTCACCCAACACTTGGCCAACAATTAATGAGTTCTATCCTGCCAAAAGCGGACACAACATTAGCGGCCAACATCATTTTACTTCTTGCAGCAATCCGTGGTGGAGATATCAAAAACTGGTTTGGCGATGCCCCGGTTCGGGCCTTGCAACGAATTAAACCTGAATTGATGTCGCGTCTGCGCGATGATTTTACCCAAATTAGCCGCTTATCTGACGACAACACATCAAGTGATTGGCGCGCCTTTCCTGTGCCCTTTTTAAATGGCCAAGCAATCGAACAAATTCGGCTCTTTATGAAACGAAATTCAGAAAACAAGGATGATGAACAGGCCCCAGATAACGGTGCGCGATTTGTCTTTGATTTGGACTTAACTCGATTAGGGCGATTGCAATTAGATGGTCTTGTTCGCACTGACAAGAAACAATTTGATCTCATCATCAGAACAAATAATCACCTGCAGCAAGCAATGCAAAATGACATCCGAAACATCTTTCAAAAAGCGATTGAGCAAACTGGCTATAATGGCGGATTAACATTTCGGGCCGCACCAGCTGGTTTTACAGATATTCAATCAGATAGAGCCCTTCCCCCTGATATGGGTTTAATTGTATAAGAACTTATATAAAGTATAGGATAAGTTGTAGAATTTACCTGAACGTCGAAGTTTATTAAAATGCAGTATAAACCCAAACAGAAGTCGCTCGATAAATCTGAACAGAAAGGATAAGTAGATTTTTGACCTGTAACTGGCATACTTTGCCATCAACAGGAGAACTATGATGACACGACGCCCACGCCCTAATCACACGCCCGATTTCAAGACAGGGGTTCACTTGCAGCCCTGCGTGGAGAGCAGTTGCTTGGTGAACTTGCTCGACAATACGATGTTCATCCCAACCAGATCAAACAATGGCGTGTACAGCTTCTTGCCAGGGCAAACGATATTTTTAGCCGTGATAAGAAGTCGTCAGCAAATGAAGCGCCGATTGATGTGAAAACGCTGCACGCTAAGATTGGTGAACTCACGCTGGGATATGATTTTTTAGAAGGGGCGTTCACCAAGGCAGGGTTGCTGAGCGTAAAACGATGGTTGACCTTACTTATAAACTCTCTCTTACAAAATAGGCTAAAGTTTTGGGGATTAGCCTTGGCAGTGTCTATTATAGACCACGACCTTTAGACTTCTGCATTGAAGCTTTTACGGAGACGCTTGCCCGGTATGGAAAGTTAGACATATTTAATACTTATCAGGTCTCACAGTTCACCTATATTGCGTTTACTCAGGTTATGAAGGACGCAGAAACCTAAATTTCCATGCTTCTCGATGATTGCTTGCAATCACCTGCCAGTTATAGATTGCAGAGGAGCCCTGCGGGATAATGTATTCCTAGAAAGGCTGTGGCGAACAATCAAATATGAAGAGGTCTACCTCAATGCCTATAACACCGTTCCCGTTGCTCGCGCAGAAATCGGAAAATACCCGATCTTCTACAATACGAAACTCCTACATTCACCGCTTGACGGACAGACACCCGGTCAAGCTTACTTCAATGCATAATCGCCAATACCTGTGGCATCATAACAAGGGTCGTCGTCCACTTATGAAACCAGTCGCGATTGTTAAAACAAACCGATCCACTTCTCTCTACAAACAGACAGACCTAGACTTGACCAAGTTGATCATTACTTAAGCATTGCAGAAGACACTTAATCCAGCTGGAAAATGATATACCTTTAGACAGATTAAGGTTTCTAAAATATTAGAAAAACCAGAGCATATGAAATCAATCGTGAAGGTGACTTTGCAGAAATATCAATGAATTACGGCGTTTTCGTCGATCTAAAATCGTCAGAAACACTCTAGTCAGAACTTTTCTGAAAACCCTGAAGCCCTAATTCGTCTAGCATATCTTGTTCTTCCTTATCTCGTTCTTTCTGTTCGCGCTTTTCACGTTCTTTGCGAAGAATTTTAAATTTCTCTAGTTCACGGTACGATTTATTCAAAACATCTTGAGCAACCAGTACATGTGTCTCTTTTTGTTCTAATTCAGCCTTATATTCTTCGCGCCGAACAATGACACCATTTGCATAAACACCATAAAACAATCCGGCCTCTTGAGGAGCTTGTTCAGCCGTTTTTTGCTCCAAGACAACCTCTTCTTCTAACGCCATTATTGCATCTTCAGTAGCAGCAACATCTGCCAATTTCTGACTCAAAATCCGACGATTTTCGTCTACTTTCCATTCATTCAGCCGGATCAGCGATTTGAGCCCTTTAGCCATTATACTGCAGCCCCATCAGGTGATATTTCAGGCGCTGGCGCAGCTTGCTCCGGCTCAATGGCAAGACCCAAAATATCTGCTAATTCTGTGTAGCAAACTTTCAAATCAGTAGTTTCACTAATTTCCTGGGATAAAAATCCTTCTAATGCATCATGGTAACGAATGGCTTCATCAACTTTTAAATCGCTGCCGCGTCGATACGCACCCAACCGGATAAGCTCAGCCATATCCTCATAAGTCGATATCAGCTGGCGCGCCCGAGCAATTAATGCATTTTGATCGTCCGTATTACAGCCCGGCATAGTTCTAGAAACACTTCTCAATATATTAATAGCCGGATACCGGCCCCGTTCAGCTATTTCACGCTCCAAAATAATATGGCCGTCCAAAATCCCACGTACAGCATCGGCCACAGGCTCGTTGTGGTCATCACCTTCAACCAAAACCGTAAATAGTCCGGTAATAGACCCCTGCCCCTCAGCGCCTGGGCCAGCTCGCTCTAATAATCGCGGCAACTCGGCAAAAACCGATGGTGTGTAACCTTTACTTGTTGGCGGCTCGCCGACTGACAAAGAAATCTCTCTCTGCGCCATAGCAAATCGCGTGACACTATCCATCATGCACAGAACTTGCTTTGGTTGGTCACGGAAATATTCAGCAACTGCCATCGTCATATATGCAGCCTGACGACGAACCAAAGGCGATTCATCAGACGTCGCAACCACAACAATACTTTTAGCCAGTCCATCTTCGCCCAAATGATCTTCAATAAACTCGCGCGCTTCACGTCCCCGTTCACCAATCAACCCGATAACACCGACCTCAGCATTCGTATGACGTGCCATCATTGATAGGATACTCGACTTTCCAATTCCAGATCCGGCAAAAACCCCCATTCGTTGCCCCTGACAGCAGGTCAAGAATGTGTTTATAGCCCGAATTCCAAGATCCATCTTATCGCCAACCCGCTGGCGGGTATGGGCTGGTGGCGGGGAGTTACGAATTGCATACGGTTTAGTGCCTTGTGCCAACGGCCCCTTTCCATCAATTGGTTCACCAAAGGCATTTATAACCCGCCCGAGCCAAGAAATATCGGGATGAATTGCCGAATCGGCGTTACCAATTTCAGCTCGGCAACCCATTCCAATTCCATCTAAAGAGTCAAAAGGCATCACTAACGCGTTGCCTTTTAAAAATCCTACAACCTCGCATTTTACCTGTTTATCTGTGCGCGTAAAAATAGTGCAATGATCCCCAATTGATAAATTACCCTGCACACCACCAATTTCTACGAGCAATCCAACAATATTTTTCACCTGACCAAACACACGAATGGAAAGCAACTGATTGATTTCACTGACTATTTTTTCACTAAATTTACTCAACTAAACACTCCATAATAACAATCACACCTAACAGTATCATAGCTCAGATTTCTAATATATGAAGAGAGTTAACTTCTCATTGTGAATATATATAATCTTATAGCCAAGTAATTAATAAAATGATTTTCTCAAAACCTTGCACAATTCTCAACAGCGGAATATGGTTAATAAATTGTTAATTGATGTCTAAAGGCGAATTAAATGCGCGTCCTATTGATAGAAGATGATCCGTCGACCCAACAAAGTTTAAAAATGATGTTGGAGTCCTCAAGCATGGTGGTAGATGCAACAGATTTGGGCGAAGACGGTCTGGAAATCGGTAAACTCTATGACTACGACATTATCATATTGGATTTAATGCTTCCAGATATCGATGGGATGGAAGTCCTTCGGCGTCTTCGTGATGCACGTATTGTGACGCCTGTCCTTATTCTTTCAGGTCTTACAGAATCTGAAAACAAGGTTAAAGGTCTTGCTAGCGGTGCTGACGACTACCTGACAAAGCCTTTTAATAAAGCTGAACTTCTTGCCCGCATACAAGCAATTGTAAGGCGCTCTCAAGGTCATTCACAGTCTATGATTGAGACCGGAAAATTATCTGTCAATCTGGATGCCCGTTCCGTTGATGTGAACGGTCAATCTATTCATCTGACAGGTAAAGAGTATGGAATTCTGGAACTTCTTTCATTACGTAAAGGTACTACACTTACAAAAGAGATGTTTCTAAACCACCTATATGGCGGCATGGATGAACCTGAGCTTAAAATTATTGACGTATTTATTTGCAAACTGCGTAAAAAGCTTTCAACTGCAACCGAAGGTGAAAGCTACATTGAAACTGTTTGGGGACGAGGTTACGTTATGCGCGACCCTTATGTTGCCCCCCCCGTCAAAACAAGCTGACGCTTAATTATTTATCAAAAAGTCCGTAAATTCCACGTTGACCAAGAACAAATTCTACATTGTCTGTAATACCAAGAACCGTTACTTCGCCTCCTAAGTAGATAACGCCATCTATTATTGACATCTTTGCAATGCGATCAAGAATCTGCCTTTTTGTTTCTTGATCAAAGTAAATAAGAACATTATGATAAAAGACCATATCAAATGTACCAAGTGTTGCGAAATCTTTGAGAAAATTAGACGTTTTTTAAGTGATCATATCCTGCAATTCTTTTTTAAGTTGCCACGACACGCCATCTTTAATGAAGTATTTAACCAAAAGAGTTAAAGCCTAGCTCCGTTTCACTTCGAATTGGCTGTATTGGCCAGTTCTTGCACGATTTAACATTTCTTTAGAGGTATAGGTCCCGATAATTTCTTTACTCTATCCAGCAAGTCGGGCGATAGCCTCCTTCAATAGAATTGCCAAAGAATAGGTTTCTTGTCCACTTGATGCTGCGGTAAACCAAATACGATTTGTAACTTTTAACCAGCAAGCATACATCCAATCTGCACAGAATTATCCGACTCAGAAAATTCAATAGCACCGTTCCCCGCATTTACCAATTGACATGCTACGTAAGCATGAATGTTACGAACAGATAATTTATCTGTAAACTCAAGACTTTTTACAGCACCCTTTAGATTTTCAGGGAAATTTGCACCAACACCGGCGGCCTCAATAGCAATACCTATTCCATTGTCTAAAGGTTCAACATGAGCCCGAACTTCTCCTCCTCGCGGCAAACAATCACATGAAATAAGAATCAAATTTAAAAGGGATTTTCCACATAATGATTGTAAATGAGGACCATTATTTTCAAAATCGAGGCTACTCCAGCTTAATTTTACCTTCTTATTTGCAAGATATTCTTCTGAAAGTTTACGAATTTTTTCACTTCCAGTAGGGTTATCTGCTCCACCTGCGGAACCAAATGCAATCCGAAAAAAAGACAACCTTCGGGTTACTTGCTCGGCGCTTATTGCCAATAGGCCTAATGGGGCATCAATATTGCTCGGGTCTTCGCCAATAAGCTCGATCCCTGCGTTAATTGCCCCCGCAGCCCCAACAAGATCATGGCAAATTCGTGAACTCAGGAGTTGGGATAAATGTAAGTCATTGCTCATTTTTTCAGCCTTATTTTTAACGTATAATCATAAATTATAACTGACCGGCTATTGATCAAGTCATTAAAATACTTACCACTGTTTATTGCTTCTAAAATTCTTGTAATCGATTTTCAAAGATTGATCCATATACATATAGATGTCAAAAACTGTCATAAAATAACAAAAATTTTGCCTCTTTCGTAAAGGCAATTATCCGTGGTATACATAATCCCACGGATAATTTTTAGATAGAATAACAGTTTCAGCTCATTGAGTGTCGGAGTTCAATTTATGTCGGTAACCGCGAATAAGCCCCTAAACAATAATAAAAAAAAGAATAAACGCTACCAAGTAAAAGGACGCCAAGTAACAAACTCTGCCGCTTCTGATATCAAATATCTTTTAGGCGACCGCCCGAGGCGGGATGACTTATTAATCGAATACCTTCACTTAATCCAAGATACCTACAAACATGTCTCTGCAGAGCATATGGCCGCATTGGCTAAAGAATTGCGTCTCGCCATGGCTGAAGTTTATGAAGTTGCGACCTTTTACCATCACTTTGATGTTGTCAAAGAAGGTGAAAAAACTCCCGCGCCATTAACTATTCGAATTTGCGACGGAATCACTTGCGAAATGAAAGGTGCAAAATCCTTAAAACAAGAGCTTATAGCTAAATGTGAAACCGGCGTACGGGTTATTTCGGCTCCGTGTGTAGGAGCTTGCGACCGTGCACCGGTTGCCGTGGTCGGACAAAATCAAGTTCATAAAGCGAGCACTCAATCGGTCATTTCAACTGTAAATGCAGGAAACACCAGCGCTGAAGCAATAAACTATATCGATTTAGATGCCTATCAAGCGAACGGTGGTTATGATACTTTGAAATCATGTCTCAATGGCTCAATCGAACGCTCATCCATATGTGAAACCGTCGATAACTCAGGATTACGCGGGTTGGGTGGCGCAGGCTTTCCAACAGCCCGAAAATGGAGTTTTTTAGAAAACACTCCAAAGCCCCGTTTGGTTGCTATTAACGCAGATGAGGGTGAGCCCGGAACCTTCAAAGACCGTCATTGCTTAGAAACAGAACCGCACCGCGTATTGGAAGGGATTTTGATTGCATCATGGGCCGTTGAAGCAGATGCCGCATATATATATTTACGTGATGAATATCCCCACATCAGAAACACGCTGCTTGAAGAAATTGCAAAGCTTGAGCAATCGGGCTTAACCGGCGGTATTGAACTTCATTTACGCCGAGGTGCGGGCGCATATATATGCGGTGAAGAATCGGCAATGCTGGAAAGTATTGAAGGCAAACGAGGCTTACCCCGCAACCGACCTCCTTTCCCCGCACAAAAAGGTTTGTTTGGACGCCCAACTCTTATCAACAATGTTGAGACCATGTTTTGGCTGCGCGATATTGTTGAAAAAGGCGCTGACTGGTATCAAAGCGAAGGTCGCCCTCATTTCTTTTCGTTATCAGGACGCGTTAAAGAACCCGGTGTGAAATTAGTCCCCGCAGGCGTCACAGCCAATCAGTTAATCAACGATTACTGCGGAGGAATGGAAGATGGCCACACTTTTTCAGCCTTTTTACCGGGCGGTGCCTCTGGTGGGATTTTACCTGCCAATAAAGGCGACGTTCCCTTGGATTTTGGCACACTTGACGAATTTGGCTGTTTTATTGGCTCTTCTGCAGTTGTCATTTTCTCCAAAAGCGACAGCATAAGAGATATCTGCAAAAACCTGATACACTTTTTTGAAGATGAAAGTTGTGGTCAATGCACACCATGTCGGGTAGGATGTGAAAAAATGTTAAAATTAATTGATAAGCCGGTGTGGGACAAAGCGCTAATTACAGAGCTCAGTGACACCATGCGCGACGCCTCCATATGTGGCTTAGGCCAAGCAGCACCTAACTCCGTTTTAAGCGCCCTTCAATTTTTTACGGAGGATGTAGCATGAGCAACCCCATTAAATTTACCATCGATGGACAGCAAGCTGAAGCAACACAAGGCGAAACCATTTGGGATGTATCAAAACGCATCGGCAACACTATTCCGCATTTATGCCACCGCGACAAACCTGGTTATCAACCTGACGCCAATTGCCGCGCTTGTATGGTCGAGATTGACGGCGAGCGCGTTCTGTCTCCGTCCTGCCGCCGCGAGCCAACCGAGGACATGCAAGTCACAACCGATAGCCAACGCGCAATAACGGCACGTAAAATGGTTTTAGAACTGCTTTTATCTGACCAACCAAACCGCGAGAAAGCCCACGACCCGGACTCATTATTATGGTATTGGGCCGACAAAGCAGGTGTTAGTAGCAGCCGCTTCGAGCCCCGTGAAATGCCCGCAAACGATTCATCACACCCGGCCATGGCTGTTAATCTAGACGCCTGCATCAATTGTAACTTATGTGTCCGCGCCTGCCGCGATATTCAGGTCAACGATGTAATCGGCATGGCTATGCGTGGATCACGCTCAAAAATTGTTTTTGACATGGACGATGCTATGGGCGAAAGCACGTGTGTCGCCTGCGGCGAATGCGTTCAAGCTTGCCCAACGGGCGCGTTAATGCCCTCATCAATGGTTGATAAAAATCAGGTTCATATAGGTGCTACCAACCGGAAAGTCGACAGTTTATGCCCCTATTGTGGCGTTGGTTGCCAAGTCACGTTCCACATTAAAGATGACGAAATAAAATACGTTGAAGGACGCGACGGCCCGGCAAATCAAAACCGGCTGTGTGTTAAAGGCCGCTTCGGGTTTGATTATGCCCGCCACCCCCACCGCCTAACAAAACCGCTTATCCGTAAAGATGGTGTTCCTAAAAATGGCGACGAAACTCTTGACCCCAGTAACCCGTTCACCCATTTCCGCGAAGCGTCATGGGAAGAAGCGTTGGATTTGGCGGCGTCAGGCTTAAAAACAATTCGTGATAAAAAAGGCAGCCAAGCCTTGGCTGGATTTGGTTCCGCCAAAGGCTCAAACGAAGAAGCCTATTTGGTCCAAAAATTAGTCCGCCAAGGATTTGGCACCAACAACGTCGATCATTGCACCCGACTTTGCCATGCCTCCAGCGTTGCGGCGTTGATGGAAGGCGTTAATTCTGGTGCGGTGACAGCCCCATTCACAGCCGCTGAAGACGCCGATTGCATTATTGTAATTGGTGCCAGCCCTTCGCAAAACCACCCAGTTGCTGCAACATTCCTCAAAAATGCTGCAAAGGCTGGCAAAAAGCTAATTATCATGGATCCACGCGGCCAAGGTTTAGTCCGTCACTCAACAGACTTCTTACAATTTAAGCCGGGCCAAGATGTCGCCTTATTAGGAGCCATGATCCACACCATCATCGAAGAAGGTCTAACGGACGAGCAATACATTCAAAGCTATACCGAAGGCTTCGAAGCGATCAAAGAAAACGCCAAGGACTTTGCCCCCGAAGATATGGCAGAGGTGTGTGGCATTGA
>CALJEW010000285.1 GCA_938074585.1 uncultured Rhodospirillales bacterium
TTGTTTTCAATTCCGGCTTTGATGCAAGGGCACCCAAATTTGATGGTTGCCAGTTCTGTCACTACACTAATAATCCGTGGCCCCCACCCTTGCCCCCAAATGGTTTTATCAAAAAGTGCAATTCCGATATCTGCGTCAACCTCAGTGAGATTATGCAAGCGGCACGTCCCTCTTAAAATATTGCCGATAAACAATCCAAACAAGCAGGCATCGTGACGCACATGCTGTTCTTGGACATAATTTATGACGCTTTTTAATGTTTGTGCAGGGCCTTTCCCTATCTCCATATACTTATTAATTTCTGGATCATTTAAGCCTTTAATATAGGCGGGTGTCACATCTTCGGTGGTTATTGGTCGAATTAAACCTGTAGAGCCACACCTGATTTCTAAAATGTCATTGCCCGTTTTTATATTTAAATCAGAGTTGAAAAGCATCATCATTTACCCTCGAATCCGTTAGGATTATTGGAATTCCGATAACGATAAACAGCTTCAGCCAAACGCCAGTCATCAGATGAATCAATATCAATTCCGCTTTCCCTAGATATTGGGGCCCCAATATACCCATGATCACTGCCAGCCCCTACTGACGACAAAACACTGTCTGCCGAAAAGACGAGGAAAGTTCCGGTATCATGATATTTGGGCTTAATATTATTTGAAGGTGTCGAAAACATTCCTGGCTGAAGAGGCGTTAAGCGGCCTTGATCATCTCGGTCAAAAGCCCACTCAATAGGAGCGGCATATTCCGTAATTGCTAGAACTGGGTTTAGGCCATTGTGTTTCTCGAACAGCGCGGCGGCACCTTTCAAGTCATCAGACGTGATGAGCGGCGCACAAGCCATTAATAACCAAACTTGATCAAATGAGGTTCCCATTTTTAAATATTGTTCAGTTACGTATTTCAAAACAGGCACAATCGGCGTTATGTCATCTGCGAGTCTATCTGGCCTTTTAAAATCAGGGGAGAATCCTAAATCACTCGATATTTTATAAATTTCTTCATCTTCTGTGGAGACGTGAATAGTTTCAAATAATTTAGAACTTTTCGCAGTATCCAGAATATGTCCAATCATTGGCTTACCACAAAATTCGTGAATATTTTTACGCGGCAAGCGTTTACTACCACCACGAGCTGGGATTACAGCCAATCGCCTAATCAAGGTTCACACCTTCAATCATATCCCAAGAAAGTGGATCGCCGCGTTTCAACCGGCGAGTTGTACGCCCTCCGAGTATTGAGTGATAATGCTTAGGCTTCAGCCCAAAACTTGGACGAATGGAGCGAATATTATCTTTTGTAAAAACGTCTCCGGCTTTCATATCTTTAACGACATAAAGTGAGCGGCGATACTTAAGTGATTTTTGTTCTGATTCTTTAGGCCCAATATCCGGCCCGCCACAGGCAATCGATGCTATTTTCGTATCTTCAACTAGCTGTTTGAGTTCTTTTGGTTCTAATGAAAAGGCACTGTCGACGCCGCCATGATCTCTGGACAATGTAAAATGTTTTTCAATAATACAGGCACCTAATGCTACGGCAGAAACAGAAACTGCCGTTCCCATTGAATGATCGGAAAGGCCGGTGAATAAATCAAATTTCTCGGCAAGAGCATTGAGATTTGCTAAGTTCACTTGTTCATATGGGGTTGGGTATGCGCTAACACAATGGAGCAATATCATTTCACGGCAACCCGCACCTCGTGCAGCATTTACCGCCTCTTCAATTTCCTCCAACGTCCCCATCCCAGTCGAAATAATTAAGGGTTTTCCCGTTGAAGCCGTTTTTTCTATAAGCGGTATGTCAACCAGCTCAGAAGACGCTATTTTATATGCGGGAGCATCAAGTTCTTCTAAGAATTCTACCGCAGAAAAATCAAAGGGGCTAGAAAATACGGTTATGCCCAATTCTCGGCCTTTTGCAAAAAGCGCTTCGTGCCAGGCCCAAGGTGTATGAGCTTCCTGATACAGATCATAAAGAGTGCGATCTTTCCACAAGGGAAGGTCAACAATAAATTCTGGCCCATCGTGGTCTATTGTAATGGTGTCGGCGGTGAAGGTTTGAATTTTAACCGCATCTGCTCCAGCTGTTTTAGCAGCCGCTATAAGTTCAAATGCACGTTCAATATTCCCATTATGATTGCCTGAAAGTTCGGCAATAATATAGGGCGCGTGCCCGGAACCTATTTCTTTTGAACCGATAAAGATGGACTGTTTTACTGGAGACATGTTTTGTTTACCGAATTATTAGAAATACGATCAGAAAACTTATTTATCAGAAATTAAAGGGATTATTTTCTTTTTTCTGTTAACTGTTTTGCCAAGCCGCTAATTGCTTCGTCTTCACGATAAATTTCTGACAGGATGTCTGCAGCCTCATCTGGCGCATGTTTGAATGCTAATCTTAGGATATCCATCCAATTTGAATTATTGCGTGTTCTGACCATTTCTATCTGATCAATGATCACCCCATAGTCTTTTTTCTCAGCCATTACCTATCCTATGTTTTTACTGATATTACCGATTGTTAATAAAACCGGGCTTACTTCAAAGCCATCACATCCTGCGTTTTGACCATGATTTTGCCAATTGGGGGCAGATATGGCGATAATTTTAATTTCTGGTCTTCTTGTAGAGCCCATAGCACATCTGTAAAGGCTAAATGATGGCGCATTAATACAGTTGATGAGAATCGAGGATTAATTTCAAAAATCCTTGGCCCCTGTTGTGTATTTATGAGTTGGACGTTAGCAGGACCGTAAAAATCTAAATTCTCAGCAATTATTTGGCATTGATTATGAATTTCTTCATTTTCTATGACTTCGGCCCATCCTGTTGTACCGCCAACTAATTTTCTACGAAGTTGCAGGACCGCTAATTCCCCATTTGCAAATCGGTAAAGTGCACAGGTGATCTCTTCACGAGCTGGCAGAAGAAGTTCCTGAAAAATACTATTTGGTACATATGAGCGAAAAAAATTAGCTTCTATTTGATCTCTACAAACAAAAATATTTTTCGACCCTTGTCCATTCCGAGGTTTAATAATGCAAGGAAATGAGGGAATGGAATCAACCTGATCTGCAGAAATTGTCCATGGAGCAGGCAAGCCAATTAATTTTAAAAAATTTGCTGTCTCCAACTT
>CALJEW010000286.1 GCA_938074585.1 uncultured Rhodospirillales bacterium
CCTGCGGGTATGTTAGCTAAAGAACATCAATTAAAAGGCCCAGATGCAAAACCCAATTTAATCGGTAGTTTTGAATCATCAAACGTGATTATTGAAGATGAAGATGGTTTCGGCGTAATGCGTAACTGAAAGAAGGCATAAAATGGATTTAGACAAAGTTGCACGAGCTTTAAAAAGCATCCCACTTTTTTCCAAATTGGAACCATCAAAATAGAGATTATTGGCCTTTGCCAGTGATTAAATGATCTATGATGTCGAGAAGTCGGATTTGGCGCAGACAACCTAGTTGATCCCACCTATTTTATTGAACGGGTGAGGCAGAAGTCTTCATCCATCACGACAACAAACACGTAAAGGTTAACAAACTAATGCCCAACAGTTTATCAAGTCAAATGGCTTTGTTCTTGAGCTTAGCCCGATCCGCCAACGTCATTGCAAAAGGCGATATGCGGGCAATCAAATTGGATGGACCCTTGTTCCTTCAAATGGTAACTGAAAATCCAGATGCGGCATTAGGCGTGATGACGACGCTCAGTGAAAAGGTTGTCAACACCAGCCAGCAGGTCATTAAAAACGCTTAAATTAAACGGATGAATCTCGCACGGTAAAAAGCTCGCGCTTGCCTTCAACACCGCGCAATTGATGCTGCCCAACGGAGACCAACTCGCCTAGGTAAGCCGATGCAAAGGTGTCTGAAATGAGCACGGGAACGTTCAAATCTTTGGTCATCGCCTCTATCCGTGCGGCTTCATTTGCTGCTGAACCAATAACCGTAAACTCAAGGCGTTCTGGAATTCCAATATTGCCATAGGTCAAATCACCAATATGCATGCCAATGCCATATTTAATTTCTGGCTGACCCGTGCTCAGCAGCTCTATATTCGTCTCTGCAATTGCAGATCGGGCGGCCTTCACCGCGTTTACTGCCCGCTCGCAGGCCATTTCAACTTCAGAACATGCATCCCGACCGCTCTCATTATTATGGTTACGTTCAATCGGGAAAATCGCTAAAACAGCATCCCCAATAAAGCGCAAAATTTCACCCCCATTATCAACAACAGCGCCCGCCATTCCATCAAAAAACTGGTTCAAATAAACCAAAAACTCAGCCCGCGTCATGGTTTCAGCCAATGGGGTTGAATTGCGCAAATCAGATAACCAAATAACGGCATGCATGTCTTCACCATCGCCCCGGCGAATTTGACCGTTCAGTACCCGCTCACCCGTGTGTTTGCCCATAAATGTATGCATTAAAGTAGCCGCAGAGCGCTCTTTTGCATGAACTTCATAAAGACGGCTCAAAATCGGTAATACTTCGTGAATATGTCCTAAATTTTCTGTCGTAAAACCACCTTCACCGTCGGTTGCTATTGTAATCGCGTTAATTTGCCCGTCCGAAAAACGCATGGGCATTGCCACATAATCTGTCGCCCCTTCTGCACTTAAATCATCTAGAATTGAGTATTCATTTTCACCAACCGGATTTATTTTGCTCCGCACGCCACCGGCTCCATCAATAACCGGTTTAAAAGGGCTATTTGAGAATGCACCACTAACTAATGAATCATAGGACGAATCAATTCTCTCAACCTCTGGCTTAGACTTTTTCCACCGATACGAAATTGCTGCCAACAGCGGGTGCAGCGTACGAATTGCCACAGCTATATGTATGACCTTCATTCCGCATTCATTTAAGCGGTTCACAAGTCTATGCGTTAATTCACGTGATGTTGTGGCTTCCCAAGCTTCAGATAGTACCCACTCAACAAGCGGATTGGCTTTTGTGTTTTTTGCCTCATTTGATTGAGCAAAAACTTGGACATCATCTTCATACCAAGCCTCCATTTTATCCCAATAAAAAGCTATGTACCCTTCTATCTCTTCTGCTTCTTCATAGGGTTGCTCATATCCCCAAACAATATTTTCACCTAATTCACTTCCCACATGAACAGACCAATATGAGGCATTGCCTTTAAATGGACAATGAGTATGACGTTCCGATAGGACTAAGGCATCCATGTGAACATCGGCTTTAGGAAAATAATAGGTTGGCGCATGTCGTGTTTCGCTCAAGACAAGGACCATGTCACTATCGGCAATAGTTTTCCCATTAAATAACGCCCGAATGCGCTTTTCAGTGGGCTCAATAGAAACTTGATAATCAGAGCGCACGGAAAATCCGGGGGCCATATCGACAACACGTTTTGAACGGCCCATATTTTATCAATCCTTGTTAAATTTTCAATATGCCGCAAAGCTAGGCAACAATAGCAAACAATCAATGATTATAATGAGTACTAGTTTGATATTTTTCTAATCTGGATGAATTGCAATCTGAGGGGTGGCAAGCTAAAACGTCAACGTATACATTAATAGGAGCGCTGATTTGACAATTTTACTTGGCATTATTGCTGACGATTTTACAGGGGCAACAGATCTTGCTAATACGCTGGTAAAAGAAGGAATGCCAACGGTTCAGCTTATTGGTGTTCCAGATGGTGATATAGACTTGGGCGATGCAAAGGCGGTTATTATCGCACTTAAATCCCGAACAGAGCCCGCTGAACAAGCTATAGAGGAATCACTAGAAGCCATTAAATGGCTGCAAGCTCAGGGAGCTCAGCAGTTTTTCTTCAAATATTGCTCAACTTTTGATTCAACAAACAAAGGCAACATCGGTCCGGTTGCTGATGCTTTAATGAATGCATTGGATACAGATTTTACAATCGCCTGCCCTGCCTTCCCTGAAAATGGCCGGACAATATTTAACGGGCATTTGTTTGTCGGCGATATTTTATTATCTGATTCAGGCATGAAGGATCACCCCTTAACGCCCATGACCGACGCCAACTTAGTTAATGTACTCGCCAGCCAGACTGATAAAAAGGTTGGGTTGGTAAAATATCAAGACGTTCAAGGCGGCGCTGACTCTATCCGCTCTGCATACTATGCCCTTAAATCAGACGGCTATTCCCATGCGATTGTTGATGCCGTTTCGGATGAACATCTGCGTTTCATTGGCGAAGCATCAAAGGACCTTAAACTCATTACCGGCGGTTCAGGTGTTGCATTGGGTTTGCCTAATAACTTCAGAAACCAAGGTTTGTTAGGCCCCTCAACCGAAATTGATATTGATGCGCCAACCGGAAAAACTGCCGTTATTGCTGGCAGCTGTTCGCAAGCAACACGCGGCCAAATTGCCTATGCTCAAAAACACATTGAGAGCTTTATGGTTGAACCGATGGCGTTGGCTGATGGTCAAGATGTTGCGACCAAAGCGTTGGAATGGGCACAATCGCGCTTAGGCGATCAACCCGTTCTTATTTATTCTTCGGCCGACCCCGCCGTTGTTAAACAAGTGCAAGATAAACTGGGCCGCGATGAAGCGGGAGCTATGTTCGAAGACGCATTAGGTAAAATTGCGAGAGGCTTAGTCGATCAGGGTGTTCGCCGTTTAATTGTAGCTGGGGGGGAAACGTCAGGTGCTGTTGTGAATGCGCTTGAGATTCGAGCCCTTCGGATTGGGCCAGAGATTGATCCCGGCGTTCCTTGGACCGAAACTTTGGGTACAACCAAATTGGCCCTCGCCCTTAAGTCTGGAAACTTCGGGACGGAAGATTTCTTTGTTAAATCATTTGGCATGCTGTCATGAACGAAAACCAGCAACGCGACCAGATTGTGCGATTAGCAAAATCGATGTTCGAGCGCGGCCTCACCTTTGGCAACTCAGGCAACATCAGTGCCCGAGTTGACGACGGCTGGTTGATGACGCCAACCGGCTCAACAATGGGTACTCTAGACCCCTCCAAAATATCAAAACTCGATAATGAAGGCGAACATGTTTCGGGCGACAAGCCAACAAAAGAAAGTTTTTTGCATCAGGTTATGTATGAGAAACGCCCCAGAACCGGTGCTGTTGTGCATTTACATTCCACTCATTCCGTGGCGGTCAG
>CALJEW010000287.1 GCA_938074585.1 uncultured Rhodospirillales bacterium
TCATCGTTTTCTAAAATTTTTACCAACCACTTTTTAGCTTCAGTGCCTTTTTACATAAAAAGCTGCACAATATCATGCTATTCAGCTTCTTTATCGCTAACTGTTAAGGCCTTCAAGAGGCGAAATGGTAATAGGCGTTTACACCAAAAAGACCTTAGTAAAAACTCACGACTATACCATAGCGCGATTTATAATGATTTGGGTCAATTATATATTGGCTTTTTCTGCCGCACGGGATTTACGCTTGCGCTCATTCGGGTCCAAGTCGCGTTTACGTAGCCGCAACATCGTAGGCGTTGCTTCAACCAACTCATCGTCTGCAATATAGGCAATCGCTTGTTCCAACGAAATCCGGCGTGGTGGCGTTAAACGAATGCTCTCGTCCGTTCCCGATGCCCGAATGTTGGTCAACTGCTTGGCTTTAAGCGGGTTCACTTCCAAATCGTTATCACGGCTGTGCTCGCCAATGATCATTCCTTCATAAACCTGAACCGCGTTGCCAATAAACAACTGGCCACGCCCCTCAAGACCGAACAATCCATAAGCATTACTTTTCCCGCCTGCGTTGGAAATCAGAACGCCATTGCGACGACCCGGAATTTTACCAACATGCGGCTGATAAGAATCATAAATCCGAGCCATGATCCCAGTGCCCCGTGTTTCCGTCAAAAATTCACCATGATAACCAATCAAACCCCGTGCTGGAGCCAAGAAAGTTAAACGTACCTTGCCACCACCCGACGGACGCATTTCGGTCATTTTACCTTTGCGTAAGCTCATCGCTTCCACAACAATGCCGGAAAATTCATCATCCACATCGATTTGAACTTCTTCGAACGGCTCTTCTAATTCACCCGTTTCAGGGTTGTCACGTAACAACACCCTTGGACGACTGATGGAAAGCTCAAACCCTTCGCGGCGCATTTGTTCGATCAAAACACCCAATTGCAATTCACCACGACCAGCAACTTCAAACGCATCCGCGCCTGCTGTCTCAGACACTTTAATAGCAACATTGGTTTCTGTCTCATCCAACAAACGCTGACGGATCAT
This sequence comes from uncultured Rhodospirillales bacterium, assembly GCA_938074585.1. Taxonomy (GTDB): domain Bacteria; phylum Pseudomonadota; class Alphaproteobacteria; order Rhodospirillales; family Casp-alpha2; genus JABMNT01. The sequence goes on from CALJEW010000287.1 coordinate 1,054, forward strand.
GCGAGACGTCACTTTTTTGCCTTCTTGACCAGCAAACGGTGAATCATTGATCGAGAACGTCATAGCCAAGGTCGGAGGATCAACCGGCTGAGCATCCAAGGCTTGCTCAACGACCACATCACAGATCGTATCAGCAACGGTCGCTTTTGGAAGACCCGCAATGGCGACAATATCGCCCGCTTCCGCAACATCAATCGCGACACGTTCCAAACCGCGATAGGCCAAAAGCTTGGTAATCCGACCTGTTTCAATCAGCTCACCTTCACGGTTTAAGGCTTTAACGTTCATATTTGGCTTCACAATACCCGATGTAATACGGCCTGTTAAAATACGGCCTAAGTATGGGTCTGACGCCAAAGTCGTTGCCAACATTGAAAACGGTCGGTTTTTTTCTCCTTTTGGAGCCGGAACGTGCTCAACGATCATGTCGAACAGAGCATCCATCTTATTTTCAGTGTCATCAGGCGTCAATCCAGCCCAACCATTTTTAGCTGAAGCAAAAGCCGTTTGGAAATCCAACTGATTATCACTGGCATCTAGGGCCGTGAACAGCTCAAACACTTCGTCTTGAACTTCGTACGGGCGGCCTTCAGGCTTATCCACTTTATTAATAACAATAATCGGCTTCAAACCGAGCGCCAATGCTTTCATGGTCACGAATTTGGTTTGTGGCATAGCCCCTTCAGAAGCATCAACCAACAACAACACGCCATCAACCATGCTCAAAATACGCTCAACCTCTCCACCAAAATCGGCGTGGCCTGGGGTATCAACGATATTTATGCGGGTGTCTTTCCATTCAACACTAGTACATTTTGCTAAAATCGTAATTCCGCGCTCGCGCTCCAATTCATTGGAATCCATAGCGCGCTCTTCTACTCGTTCATTATCGCGGAACATGCCACTTAAGCGGAAAAGTTGGTCGACCATTGTTGTTTTGCCATGATCGACGTGTGCGATAATGGCGATATTTCTGAGTTGCGTAGTCATAGGTTGGTTTATCCTAATCGAGTAAATTTAAGCGCCAAGTTTTTCAGCGGCCAAGTCTTTTAAATTCGCTTGAGCGCGCGCGCCCAAATGTGAAATTACTTCAGCAGCACATATGCCGCCAATGCGGGCTGATGTTGGTAAATCTTTACCCGCCGTATATCCGTGTAAAAATCCAGCGGCATACGCGTCGCCAGCGCCAGTAGTATCAAGAACTTTGCTAACTGGTTCTGCATCCACAATATGGATCTCGTCACCATGAACAATGACGGAGCCTTTGTCACCGCGGGTTAAAGCCGCGATTTTACATTGACCGCGCACGATTTGCAAAGCGTCATCAAAGTTGTCCACCTGATAAAGTGACATGATTTCGTCTTCATTGGCGAATAAAATATCAACATGGTTCGTCACCAAATCTGTAAACTCATCACGGTGGCGATCAACGCAGAACGGATCAGACAAGCTGAGCGATACGTCTCGGCCAGCTTTATGGGCAATGTCAGCCGCTTTCAAAAAAGCAGCCTTTGCGTCTTCTGGATCCCACAAATAGCCTTCCATATAAGTGACGGCTGATGCAGCGACATCGGCCTCAACAATATCATCCGGACCTAACCCGATGCAGGCACCTAAAAAGGTTTGCATGGTTCGTTCCGCATCCGGCGTAACAATAACCAAACAGGTTGCAGTCGGCGGTCCATCTATGGCTAGTGCGGTTTCGAAATGAACACCTAAAGACCTAACGTCATGGATAAAAGCATGGCCCAGTTGGTCGTTATAAACTTTCCCAACATAAGCTGCCTTCGATCCCAAAGACGCCAAACAGCTAATTGTATTGCCAGCAGAACCGCCGGAACACTCAACCGCAGGGCCACTTTTGGCATACAGTGCTTGAGCTGTATCCGCATCAATCAAACTCATTGCCCCTTTGATCAAATCGTTGTCACTTAAGAACGCATCATCGGCGTGAACGATCACATCGAGCATTGCATTTCCAATGCCCAAAACATCAAATTGGATTTTAACCACAACTCTCTCCTATCCGGGACGTGCTGCTACAATAAATTTACGCAGGCGGCGCGCAGTATACTCATCATCACAGAGGTCACAAGCATTCCGCTTTTTCTCTTTTTTATCTCGTAATTTCAACGCCTTATAAGGCTTTTCCAAGGTCGCTTTTTTAAGTCCCTTGTAATAACTTTATTTTAAGTATTTATCTGCATTATATTTATTGAAATTTTAATTAATGTTATCTCTTAACTTAATCTGTTTAAAATGAGCAATTTCTATATGTTAAAAGCCCTTTCAAAAGGCATCGCTCAGCTTAATGACAAATCAACGCGACAGATTTTGTGGCTCTCTATCGGTGCTGCAGTTGTTGTATTTATTGGTTTGTGGTCCGGAATTAGCTACACCTTAACAAATACCTCATTTTTCCAATGGAATTGGCTCGAGACCGCAACCGATCTTTTAGGGGGCCTTGCAACCGGTGTTATCACTTGGTTTTTATTCCCGGGCGTAGTCACTGCGATTATTGGCATGTTTTTGGACCGAATCGCCGATTGCGTTGAAGCCCGGCATTACCCTGAATTGAATAAAGCCAAGGGCCCGCCTTTTGCAGAAAGCATGATCGCGTCCCTCAAGTTCTTGTCTATATACGTTGTGATCAATCTTTGTATGCTTCCGTTTTTGCTTCTGGGCCCGCTTTATCCACTCATTTTCTATACCGCTAATGGTTATTTAATAGGCCGCGAGTACTTTGAATTAGCAGCCCATCGCCGGATTTCTGCTACAGATGCTCGAACCTTACGGAAATCTAATCAATGGCAACTGTTATTGCTTGGTATCGCCATCGCCTTTTTGTTGACCGTCCCTATTGTCAATTTAATTACGCCTGTTATCGCCGTTGCTGCTATAATCCACTTATTTCAAGCATGGCGTGGTGACAAATCAGGCCAAATCATTTAAGTTAACGCGTATCTTAAGGAAAATACATTATGTTTGGGAAGAAAAAAGAAGATGCCGCAACAACCAACAAAGAAGAGCAAATTGCAGCATTCCCTTTAAAACCTTTTTCACGCAAAGGATCTCATGTGGCTTCAAAACCCCCAACCTCGACCTCCGATCAGACCATCGCTCCCCGCCGCGTCCCAGATATTGCAGGCGTTTCACCCCGCCGCATGGAACGCCCCATGGGCGGTGGCGATGGCGACGGCAAAAGTCTTGTTGTTGGCCGTGATATCCGTTTATCAGGTGAAATCACGGCCTGCGACAAATTGGTTGTCGAAGGCCATATAGAGGTCGGCTTACAAGGTGCGCGCGTCATAGAGGTCAGCCAAACTGGCTATTTCAAAGGCAAAGCAGACGTAGAAGAAGCCTATATTTCAGGTAATTTCGAAGGCGAGCTCATTGCGCGTGATCGCCTCGTTGTCCGTTCAGGCGGCCGAATTTCAGGAACCATTCGTTACGGTCGTATTGTAATTGAATCTGGTGGTGAAATTTCAGGCGATATGCAAACTTTAGATGGCACAGAGCCACCCCGAAAAACCCCGGATTCAGATGCCGGGGCATAATCCAAACAATGCCATTGATCCACACTGGAACCTCACCCCGCCTTTCGGTTTATAAGGCGGCTCTGAGTTTGACTATAATTTTAGGTGTTAGTGGCTGCCAAACAACGGAGCACCCCCATAAACCTGCCCATGAATCACGATTTATTAAAATCGTTCCTGAAGCTAAAACCGCGCCACAGTCAATTTCAGCGCCCAAAACCCAGCAACCCCGCATTGCGCAGAAACGCATTTTCCCCAAAATAAATACGCTTCAAGATTTAACGGCCAAAGACGTTCATACATTACTGGGTGAACCTAGCTTTAAGAGAACCGATGGTCCTGCTGAAATATGGCAATACCGAGTTGCTACCTGTACTCTTGATATGTTTTTCTATGAAAACCTCGACACCTCAGAACGAAGTGTCGCACATTATGAAACCCGACTAAAGCGCGACCACCGGTCGTCAGAAAAAGACTGTTTCGAATTCGTTATTAAATCAATGGATGCAGCCTCAAAGGCGTCATAGCTTAGTCAGTAAGTAGGGCCTTTTAACTCAACGCTGTTGCCACTGGCATCATCGATATAAAATGTTGGGCCAACACCATCAGCGCCATTACGCTCAACAACTTCTTTAGCCTTACTCCCGTAACCTTGTAAATGCTGGCTTATCTCGGCCTCATTAAATGGCTCAATCTTAAGGGCAAAATAATTTATATTAGTACCTTCATTGAGCCCTGCAACGCTCCACTCAATCCCAATTTTCCCTTACTATCAACCAAGTCTATAAATACAGACCAAGCACGCAGATGATATAACCCAAGATCTGTCCGTTCACAGTCCCTTGTGCACCCCAAAACTTCACAATAAAAAGCAACTGCGCATCTTACATCGCTAACCAACAACACAACAAGATCGATACCTTTAATTTGGATTGCCATTCGCATCCCTTTCGAAAACTCCAGTCTTTTAGACGCTATATTCAAAAATGGCATTCACCATTATATAAGCACCTAGAATAAATAGGGCGAAATAAAAGGTCCTGCGGAATACGCTTTCCGACATTAGACCTCTAATTCTTTGCCCAAATACCATTCCCAATGCAGCAGGTAAAAGCGATGTAGCGGATAAAACCCCAAGCTCAGCATTTAATAAATTGCTGTTTTGCAGTGCGAGCGCAAGCGCCAACGTTGATGCCGTAAAAAGGATGCCCATGGCTTGAACAAACATATGGCGCGATAACTTAAGAGCCTGCAAAAACATCACGCCAGGAGCAACAAACGATCCGGTCATGCCCCCGAATAATCCATTTGCAGCTCCAAAAAGTGGTCCAGTCCAGATCTCATTGCGGCGCGAAATTTTGATCTTAAATTCGCGAGAGCTGAATACGGCATAAGCCACGAGCAATGCACCTAAAAACCCGGAAAGCAATGCGGGATCAATCCGATTGATAGCCAGCGCACCAACCCAAACGGTTCCTGTTGCCATTAACAAAAACGGCCATAACCGCTTAAAAATTACAAGAGCAGCTCCACCCTCACAGGCTTGCCATAAATTGGTGACAAACGAAGGCACCAAAAGCAAAGCCATTGCGCTTGGCAAATCAATCAAGACCGTCAAAAAGGCCAAGCTAATGCTCGGAAGTCCTAGTCCGATGACCCCTTTAACGGTTCCAGCAATAAAAAAGGTTCCCGTAATTCCAACAAGTATTGGGAGATCAAACATAAGCATATCGTATCAAGCTTTTAGAGCCGTGTCTCAATGGCATCCCAAAGATCGGATTCTAAACAAACATCGTCAAAGGTATTCACTTCTTGAAGACCGGTGGGCGATGTAACGTTAATTTCCGTCAAAAAACCACCAATCACATCAATACCAACAAAAATCAGCCCGCGTTCTTTCAAATCGGGGCCAATCGCTTCGCAAATTTCATATTCGCGCTTAGTCATTTGTGTTTTCTCCGCTTGCCCACCCACATGCATGTTGGAACGCGCTTCGCCAAGTTGCGGAACCCGGTTGGTGCCGCCAACCGGAACACCGTCGATTAAAATGATCCGCTTATCACCAGCCCGAACTGCGGGCAGGTATTTTTGGATCATCAACGGCTCGCGGTTAATGCCAGCAAACATCTCGAGCAGTGAATTTAAGTTCTCGTCGCCCGGCGCTATATGGAATACACCCGCACCTCCGTTACCAAACAACGGTTTTACAATGATGTCTTTTTGTTCGTAGCGGAAATCCTGGATCGCTTGTGCATCTCGGCTGATCATTGTTGGTGCCAATAGACCTGGATACTTCAACATAAACAGCTTTTCAGGCGCGTTCCGGACTTCGCTTGGGTTATTAACCACCAACGTTTTCGGATGAACCAAATCAAGCAGGTGTGTTGCTGAAATATAAGACATATCAAATGGTGGATCTTGGCGCATCAAAACAACGTCAATATCGGCCAAATCAATAACCGTTTTTTCGCCCAAGGTAAAATGATTACCCAGTTCGCGGCGCATTTCCATTTCTTGTGCAACCGCCACTACCCGGTTTTTTGAGTAGGATAAATCTTGCGGCTCGTAATGCCACAATTTATAACCCCGGCGTTGTGCTTCCATACCCATAACAAAACTGCTATCGCCATCAATTCCAATCGTTGATACGTGATCCATTTGAATGGCAACTTGTCCGGCCATGGCGTTTTCCTTTTTATGCGTTGAATATCTGAGTCTAGACCCTAGTTAGAGCTTTGGCGAAGTTCCTGCAAGAGCATCGACGCCTTATATAGGCTATCCGACCCACGACCGTGCACTAAAAATTGTTCTAGCGCCAAAATAGCTTTTGGTATTTGTTCAATCCGCGCCAATAACGTCGCTTTTTCCCACCATAAATGGGTAAATTTTGGAGCAAATAAGAGCATAGTATCAATAACTTCGATGGCATCTTCGACACGGTCAGACCGCAGCAATCGATTTTTATTGTTGTTTTGTATGCGTAATAAAATCGCCCGCGCTGTTACTGATTGGTAAAATTTGGGCTGTAATTCAGCATGAAAACCGGAAACCACTTTCAAAATATCGCGCAAACTTTGTGTATTAATTGCAGCGCCGCCTAAAAAAGGATCCATGATCAAACGTTCGGAATTAACTTCAAGACGCAGCAAAAACCGCCCTGGAAAGTTTAACCCATCTGCTATCCAGCCTTGGTGGCGGGCAACATGGATATAAATCACGCCCAAAACCACGGGCAACCCGGAACGCCGATCAATCACACGTGTCAGGTTCGCCGCTTCTGGGTCATCCAAGCTATCTTCACCGCCAATATACCCGTAGCGGCGAAAAATCACCTGAACCAAAGCTTCGTGACAAATTTCAACATCCAATGGCGTCGGTAATCCGGCCATATAAGCCCCAACTTCGTCACACAAAGTCTGTAAATGACGCCGGTAGCTTTCTAGATGAACCGCAGGGCGATCAACGGTCGCTAAAATAAGCGCTGTTTCAGCTATATCCAACTCATCATCTGACTGCTGCCCAAACTCAAGCAGAGCTTCACATATTTGGGGAGGTAAATTCAAAAAGCCGCCTTTTTAATCCGAACATGAGAAATCACCCGCTTCACATAACCAAGGCTGCGGGCATGAGCGATCACTTTATCAATTTCTCTTTTGCTTTGTGCAATACCAATCAGATAAACCACCCCATTAACCGTTTCAATCGTGTAATTAATCGCCAAAATATCTTGATCAAGGGTGGTTTTAGATTTCAGTTGCGTTGTCACCCAACTGTCTTTGGCATAGTTCGTAATTCCATTATCGCCGATCTGTAATTCATTATACACATCGTTAAGGCCCTTTACTTTCCATACCAATTTTAAAGCGTGGGCGCGCATCGCTTCATTTTCAACAACACCTGTTATCAACGCCTTGCCTTCATAAACCTCAACCCCAACACTAGTGATAAACTTTTCACTGGCTTCAACCAAATTATAGCGGATTTCGGTGGCTATTGTCGTATCACGAAGATGTACTTTAAGTGGCCGCTCTTCCATAGCCGCCACACCAACCGTCGCTCCCGCCCCAATAACTATGCTCTGACACCCACTTAGCGGGACTAAAAGGGCAAGAAAAAGAACAGCCGTAATTGGTTTTGGTAAATG
>CALJEW010000288.1 GCA_938074585.1 uncultured Rhodospirillales bacterium
CATGATGCTACAAAATTAATGCGCACTTACCATACTAATTTTATTATTCTCAATCGACACAACAATGCGGATGAATTGGGCTTGGTTGTGATGTCTCATATTGCCAGAAAAGTTTTAGTGAAAAATCCGTCGCCAAAGCGAGTATTTATATATGCAACCATGTCAAAATCCATGATCTCTTTAGCGGCCAAAATAAGCATCGTATATAAAATCTGCCTGTTATCCCGATTTAGCCCAAGTGCGCCTTAGTTGTCGAACATGACAGCAACACTCTAGGCATCGTCATCATGCACAATATGGTATTGAGAAATGTAAGTGATATTGAGGCAAAATAAGTAACGGCTATTATTTGATTCGGTTCAAAATTAACCGTTATCGATTGCAGAAGTCGAAAAGCGTTATATATCTGCTGGTAAATACGCTGACATTACTTACATTACTCACAATTTGATTATCTCAGAGCAAACGACTTCGCTTTGAAGTCTTATAATATTAATTTGAATAGGAATACAAGATGGACGTCACAGGTAAAAAAGCTATAGTTTTTGGTGGCACTTCGGGCATCGGCCTTGCCGCTGCAAAACAATTGGCTGCATTAGGCGCAGAAGTTATAGCCATAAGCCGCAACCCAGAAAAAGCAGGCGATTTGCCAGCGGGAATCACCACTAAAAAATGCGATGTTTTGGACCATGAAGCCATGCAAGCTTTATTCAAAGAATGCGCACCATTCGATATTTTGATTAGTGCTGCAACGGGTGGCGGACGCGCTGTTGGTCCCTTCCTTGAAATGGATATGGATGGCTTCAAAGGTTCTTTCGACAAGTTGTGGGGCTACGCAAATGTTGTTCGTTATGGCACTGAGCATATGAGCGAAGACGGATCTATTGTCTTGGTTAGTGGTGCTCCTGCACGTAAAACCAAACCGGGCCAAGTTGCTATTGGTGCAGTTGGTGGCTCTGTTGAAGCTTTGGTTCGCGCTGTTGCTCCAGAAATCGCACCGCGCCGCTTGAATGTGGTTGCACCAGGTACCATTGATACCCCAATGGTCGCTGCTGAAGGTTCTGCACGTATAGATCTTTATTCCAAAATGACAGCAGATAATGTCATCCCTCGCGCTGGTACAGCTGACGAAGTTGCACAAGGTATTATCTTTATGGTTCAAAATAATTTTGTTACAGGCACAACCATCGACGTTGATGGTGGTTGGCTTCTTTCTTAAAGACGGAAAAATAAAATGACGAATACAGATGCAGGACTTCAAGCCATTTGCGAAGTGTTGGGAGACAATGGCTATATCGATAGCAGCCCAGACATCGACCCCTATCAAGTGGAATGGCGTGGATTGTGGACAGGTTACTGTGATCTGGTCGCAAAGCCCACAACAGTCGAACAGGTGTCGCATGTTGTCCGTATTTGTCACGAACACAACATCCCCCTGGTTCCACATGGTGGAAACACGGGGCTTGTCGGCGCTGGTGTGCCTCATGGCGGGATTGTCATATCCACCGAACGCCTAAATACAATCCGCGAAATTGACCCGATCAACGGCACTATCAGTTGTGATTCGGGCGTTATTTTAGCCGACATCCAAAAAGCAGCTGACGACGTTGATCGTCTGTTCCCGCTCAGTTTAGCAGCAGAAGGCAGCTGCCGAATTGGCGGGAATTTGTCTACCAATGCGGGTGGTGTTCAAGTCTTGCGATACGGAAACACCCGCGATTTGACCTTGGGTCTTGAAGTTGTCATGCCCGATGGTCAAATTTGGAACGGCATGCGCGGCCTTCGCAAAGACAACACCGGATACGATCTCAAACATATGTTTATTGGGGCGGAAGGCACGTTGGGTGTCATCACCGGTGCGGTCATGAAGCTTTATCCAAAACCTAAACAAAAAGAGACGTGTCTCGTTGCTTTTGAGACGGTGGAAAACTGTATCGAATTATTCACAAGGATGAGCTCCTATGCGGGGGACGCATTGACCGCGTTTGAAGCTATAAACGGTTTTGCGTTTAGCTTAACGATTGAACATGGCACCAACATGCGCGATCCATTCAATCAAGCTTATCCTTGGTACGCGCTGATGGAATTAACCAGCCCGCGTGATGGTTCTGATTTGCGCGAAGCCCTCGAATCCGAACTCGAAAAAGCTTTTGATGACGAAATGGTTATCGATGGCGTAATTGCTGAAAGTGGTGCCCAGAGTGAAGATTTCTGGCGCATTCGGGAATCCATTCCGGAAGCTCAGGGTCATGTCGGTGCAAGTATTAAAAGCGATGTGTCTGTACCGATTTCAAGCGTTGTCGAATTTTTCAAAAAAGCCAATGCTGTCGTGACAGCCGTTATCCCAGGCGTCCGTTTCGCTTCGTTCGGGCATATAGGCGATGGAAATTTGCATTACAACCTGACCCAGCCGGTGGATATGAACAATGAAGACTTTATGGCCCTATGGCACGACGCCACGGACCCCATGAACGATATCGTCCACAACCTTAATGGCAGCTTTTCAGCCGAACACGGCGTGGGGCAATTAAAACGCAACGAACTTGAGCGCTATCGCTCGAAAGTCGAAGTGGAGATGATGAAGTCCGTCAAAAAAGCCCTTGACCCCAAAGGCATCATGAACCCTAAAACACTTTTCAACGAATAATCAGTGCTATATCGCCCAATAAAAGCTCCGCTTTATCTGCCTCTTTAAAACCAACAGAAATTTTACCATCTT
>CALJEW010000289.1 GCA_938074585.1 uncultured Rhodospirillales bacterium
TCCGGCGAGCGGAATGCCGCGTCTGACGTTTGACTACTACTTGCTCAACGGTGGATTGAAATTGCTTCCCGTTCTCATAGGCGTTTTTGCCGTCAGCCAGATCATTAATGATGCACTGGACATGGGGAAGGTTGGCAAAAAAATTAAGATGTCGACCGAGGGTATTCTCATGTCAGCAAAAGACTTGAAATCACAAGCAGTTAATCTTGGTCGCTCGTCGTTGATTGGTACGGGCGTCGGGATTTTACCGGGGATTGGAGCGTCCATTGGTTCTGTCATCGCCTACACAGTAGCGAAAAGCACATCGAAGACACCAGAAAAGTTTGGAACTGGTTCTGAAGAAGGAATTATTGCATCAGAAGCGGCAAATAACGCCACTGTCGGCGGCGCATTAATCCCACTGATTGCCATGGGCATACCAGGAAGCGTTATTGATGCAATTTTGATTGGCGCTCTTATGATCCATTCCATTCAGCCGGGTCCAACCTTGTTCCTGACCAATGCGGATATTGTTTGGGGCATGATTGCGGCGTGTTTGTTGGCAAACATTCTTATGTACATTTTAATGACCACGTCGGTCAAATACATTGCGGGGCTTATGTATTTGCCACGTAGTTTTGTGCTTCCCGTGGTCATGGTGTTTTGTGTCATAGGTTCGTACGCGCTCAATAATACGATGTTTGACGTTTGGGTGATGCTCGGGTTTGGAGTGATTGGGTTTTTGTTAGAACGTGCAAAATATCCACTTGGACCATTCGTTATTGGATTTGTACTGGCACCGCTGGCCGAAGAAAAACTGCGCTCTGGCTTGATGATGACGGCGGGTGACATTTCTCCTATCGTCACCCGGCCCATGTCTCTTATGTTCACCTTGTCGGCAATTGGCTTATTAATCTGGCCGTTTTTCAGCGAGTGGCGCAAAAAACGCAAAGAGGTACAAAAATAAATGACAGACCAACCGAACATACTGTTTATTATGTCAGACCAGCACGCGCCGCGCGTAACCGGGTGCTATGGAGATGAAATTATTCGCACGCCAAATTTGGATAAGTTGGCTGCAAAAGGTACAACTTTCGATAATGCATATACGCCGTCGCCCTTGTGTGTGCCTGCTCGAATGTCCTTTTTAACGGGCAAATATCCATCTTCACAAAACTGCTGGACGAATAGCGATTCATTGGCTTCAGATTTGCCGACAACAGCTCATTCATTGGGTGCGGCGGGGTATAAACCAAAGCTTGTCGGACGGTTGCATTCCATTGGCCCGGATCAGATGCACGGATACGAAGAACGCTTTGTTGGTGATCATTCGACGAACTGGATCGGCGGCTTTGCCCATACAATGGGCGTGTTGACAAAAACAAATGGTCCTTTTCGTGTTAGTTTAGAAGCTTCGGGTGGTGGACAAAGTTCTTACGAACTGCATGATCGTGATGTGACACAAGCGGCGCTCGAACAACTAGATAAAATCGCTGAAGATCGAAAAAATGGCGATATAACTCCGTTCAGTTTAAATGTCGGATATTTGCTTCCTCATCAGCCCTATGTGGCAGACCCTGAACTCGTAGACTATTATCTAGCACGGATAAGCGCTCCCAAGCATTCCAAAACCAAAGCGGAAAACGAACATCCTTATTTGCAGTGGTGGCGCAAATGTACTGGCATTGATGTGGACATTCCACAAGAACAAATCGACCGATCCCGCGCCGCTTATTATGCGTTAACCGAAATCTTTGATGGTATGGTCGGAGAAGTCCTTGATCGGCTGGATGAAAACGGATTAGCCGAAAATACGATTATTATTTATACGTCCGATCATGGTGATCAATTGGGAGAGCGCGGGCTGTGGTGGAAGCAAACGTTCTATGATGATTCAGTCAAAATTCCTCTTATCTTCTCCATGCCTGGCGTCGTCCCCGAAGGAGAACGCAGAAGTCAGGTCGTAAACTTAATCGATTTATCGCAAACTCTGCTTCAAGCCTTAGGTGTACCTCAATTGCCGGGTGCGGATGGTCGAAGTTTTTGGGATGTTATATTAAATTCAAAGAGTTCTTGGCAGAATGAAACCTTTTCTGAATATTGCATAGACGGAATGGCCCCTTGGGCAAGTGGGGTTACTTCTCAGCAGCGAATGATCAGGTCCGGAAAATGGAAACTCATTTATTATAGTAACCAACGGCCTCAGTTGTTTAATCTAGAACTTGATCCTGGCGAAATAAATGATCTAGCTGACGATACAGGCCATGTTAAAATTATCAAAGTACTCACATCGCGAATCTTAGAAAACTGGGACCCGAATTCAATAGAGAAAATTATGGCCGACCGACGCAAAAATAAAGAGCTCTTGAGCCAATGGAGCCGCTTCATCAAGCCACCGGAGAATTATCTTTGGGAACTCAAAATGGAAGATAATTGGTTATCTGAAAAGCCATAAGTATTTGATTGAACGAACCATTCGAACTTATTTAAATAGGCCTAATTATTAGAATCACTTTAGATCGAAGTGAAACTTCGAGGCTAATAAGGACATAAAATGACCACTTCACCGACCTTCCCGCATATCCATTTACCATTTTTGGATAAAGTTGAATTACCAATGGTTATGCGCGTTCGATTGAAACATCCGAGCGCCACTGCTTTAGCTGATGTGTCGGCTGCAGTCGTCAATGAATTAGAGAGATCGCTTCGCGTAAGTGGTTTGCCAAACGGCGCAAAGGTAGCTGTTGCTGTTGGTAGTCGAGGCATCGCGTCCATCGACCACGCCGTGAAAGCGTCTGTCGATTGGCTCAAGGCTAAGTACTTTTCACCATTCATCGTACCAGCCATGGGAAGTCATGGGGGTGGCACAAAAGAAGGGCAAATTGAAGTGCTGGCTGCTTTGGGGATAACCGAACAAACAATGGGTGTTCCGATAGAAGCAACGATGGAGGTTGTAAAGTATGGCACAACCAGTCAAGGCGTTGATTGCGTTTTTGATCAGAACGCAGCGGCTGCCGATGCAGTCCTCGTCATAAACCGTGTGAAATCTCACACCAGTTTTGATCGACCCGTTGAAAGTGGTTTATCTAAGCTGGTTGCTGTCGGTTTAGGTAAAGGGCAGGGCGCTATGAATATGCACGCTTTAGGCACCATAGGCTTGTCTGATGTGTTGCCTGAGATAGCTAGAATATCTTTGCGAGAAAGCCCCATTTTTTTCGGTCTGGCGTTAGTCGAAAATTCAGACAAACAATTGGTAATAGTGGAAGGCGCGGAACCAGAAGCCTTTCATGAAGTTGACGAACGGTTATTAAAAAAAGCGAAATCACTTTTAGCTAAATTACCATTTGATCAAATCGATGCTCTGATCGTTGAGGTGTTGGGAAAAAACATTAGTGGCGCTGGAATGGATTATGCAGTGACCG
>CALJEW010000290.1 GCA_938074585.1 uncultured Rhodospirillales bacterium
GTGCTTACGAGCGGCAATGGAAAAAGTCGGTTTTGCCGTTGTATACAGAATACGCCTACTAGCGCTTTTTGTGCAAATGAATTTTCATACACAACCTTTTTAAGCGCTCCTAAATGGCGGTTGCAGCCTCGTGTCTGGGAGGGTAAAGCGTGTTTAACTTTATAAATTTGAGAGTCTAATGAAATCTGTTTCCGCCCGTATTTCCAAACTTTTAAGCATTAATGAAAATCAGGTTATTGATACCATCGAGCTTATAGACGGGGGGGCAACGGTACCGTTTATTGCGCGCTACCGGAAGGAAGCAACGGGCGGGTTGGATGATATCCAGCTAAGAAACCTAGAAGAGCGTTTGCGCTATTTGCGGGAATTAGATGACCGCCGGGTAACGATTATCTCGAGCATCGAAGAACAAGATAAAATGACCGATGATCTGCGCTTGAAATTAGATGCCGCAGACAGTAAAGCCCGACTTGAAGATTTGTACTTATCCTACAAACCAAAGCGCCGGACGAAAGCCCAAATTGCCCGTGAAGCCGGATTAGAGCCTTTGGCAGCAGCGTTGTTGGCTAATCCATCGTTAGATCCACAATCAGAAGCCGCCAACTATTTGCGCCTTGATATCGATGGCGACACCAAAGTTCGAGATGCGGATGCGGCGTTGGACGGTGCGAAGCAAATCTTAGTTGAGCAGTTTGCCGAAGATGCAGAACTAGTTGGTAATTTGCGTGAATTCGTATGGGAAAACGCCAATTTGGTCTCGAAAGTAGTCGACGGTAAAGAAAATGCTGGTGCGAAATTTAAAGACTATTTTGATTATTATGAAGCAGTCAACAAAATCCCATCGCACCGGGCTTTGGCTATATTTAGGGGTCGCAAGGAGGAAATGTTGCGGGTCTTGTTAATTATTGGTGATCTAGATAAATTTGACCGTCCCCACCCATGTGAAGTGCGTATTGCAAATCATTTTGGCCTTTCCGATTGTGGACGGGCTGCTGACCAGTGGTTGCTGGGCGTTGCGGGGTGGACATGGCGAGTCAAAATATCATTGCACATTGAGCTCGAGCTCATGGGCCGCTTATGGACCATGGCTGAGGAAGAAGGCATTCGAGTTTTTGCTGAAAACTTGCGTGATTTATTATTGGCAGCGCCTGCGGGTCCGCGCACAACGATCGCATTAGACCCAGGGTTACGGTCTGGTGTTAAATGCGCGGTTGTTAATGCGACTGGAAAGTTGGTCGACACCGTAACCATTTACCCACACGAGCCGCAAAAGAAATGGGACGAATCGATAGTCATCATTGCAGCCCTTTCTATCCTTCATAAAGCGGAATTAATCTCAATTGGTAACGGCACTGCATCGCGTGAAACCGATAAATTATCAGCTGAATTAATCAGCAAGTATCCTGAATTAAAACTCACCAAAGTCATGGTATCTGAGGCCGGTGCTTCGGTTTATTCCGCATCTGAATATGCATCGAAAGAATTTCCAGATGTTGATGTGTCTTTGCGTGGTGCCGCATCGATTGGTCGGCGGTTACAAGATCCGCTGGCAGAACTGGTTAAGATTGAACCAAAAGCCATTGGCGTTGGCCAATATCAGCATGATTTATCGGAAGTCCGTTTGGACCGCGCATTGAAAGCGGTTGTCGAAGATTGCGTTAACGCTGTTGGTGTTGATTTGAACATGGCATCATCGCCTTTGTTGGCGCGGGTGTCTGGTGTTGGCGATGCGATTGCGCGCAATATTGTTGAATACCGGGATGCTCATGGGGCATTCACATCACGTGATAATTTAAAAAACGTGCCTTTGTTAGGCGATAAAACGTTCGAACAATGCGCCGGATTCATGCGTATTATGGAAGGCGACAACCCGCTCGATCGTTCCTGCGTCCATCCTGAAGCGTACCCTGTTGTTGAACGTATTTTAGCGAGTACAAAGGTTGATATTCGTGAATTGATTGGCAATGCTCAAAGCTTAAGTGAAGTGGTCGCTTCTGAATTCACAGATGATAAATTTGGTGAAATCACGGTCGCCGATATTATTGAAGAGCTTAAAAAACCGGGTCGTGATCCACGCCCAGAATTTAAAACAGCTTCCTTTAAAGATGGTGTTGAAAAAGTATCTGACTTAACGCCCGGTATGATTTTGGAAGGTGTTGTTACCAACGTTGCAAATTTTGGAGCCTTCGTTGATGTGGGCGTTCACCAAGACGGTCTTGTTCATATTTCGCAATTGGCAGATGTGTTTGTTAAAGACCCGCGCGATGTGGTTAAGCCGGGCGATGTAGTTCGGGTTAAAGTTCAAGAAATCGATATACAGCGTAAACGCATTTCTTTGACCATGAAAGTGGGCGAGGCGCATATACGCGTCGCTGCCAAACCAAAGTCTGAAAAAAATCAGTACTCCCGTCCACAAAATCAAAACAAATCAAAACATAACGCAAAACCAAAAGCTCAATACAAAGCAAACGGGCCTGCTGATGCATCGAGTTTAACAGCACTGGCTGATGCTTTTAATAAGGCCCGTAAATAGATCAGGTCTAGATAAGCCTTGACATCATAAGCAAAAAATCGTTTTTTGCGCTGAGCGACATTCCCACTGCGTCAAGTTTTTGACTGCTAGCCGACATAATTGGCCAAATTTAAATCTACATCAGGGCGTTTCGTTAGATGGTTTGATCCCATGCTTGGGGCGCCGTCCGAGGTCTGTGCATTATGCCAGATTACCGCCATTATTAATTTGAAAGATTTTTCAATGACTGACTTTGAGGGCCTATATTTGGCTCAACCTATTCTTCGTGCTGTGGCCGAAGAAGGATACACAAAACCAACCCCCATTCAGGCGCGTGCTATTGCACCCTTGATGGACGGCAAAGACATAATTGGCATTGCCCAAACTGGAACCGGTAAAACCGCTGCCTTTGCTTTGCCTTTGTTGCATCGCTTAGCAGATTCCGCGCAGCAAACCAAAAAGCGTTCTACTCGTGCTTTAATTTTGGCACCAACCCGCGAGCTGGCTAACCAAATTCATGTCTGCATTAAAACCTACAATAAATATTTGCGATTGAAGACGGCCGTTGCCTATGGCGGTGTCTCTATTAGTGGACAAATATCAAAGCTACACCATGGCGTTGATATTTTGGTTGCAACGCCTGGCCGTCTTCTTGATTTAGTGCGCCAAGGTTGCTTGCGTCTTGATTGGGTTGAAACGTTCATCCTGGATGAAGCTGACCGGATGTTAGATATGGGCTTTGCACCCGATATGAAAACTATTTCAGACTTGATCCCAAGCCAACGCCAAACAGCAATGTTTTCAGCAACCATGGCACAAAACGTTAAGGGCTTGGCTGAAAAATTATTGAACCATCCGGTTAAAGTTGAAGTCGCCCCCGTGGCAACAACGGCGTCCACTGTTAAACAGCGGGTTCTATTTGTTGAAAAAGAGAAAAAGCGTTCGTTGCTTGCTCATTTGTTGGAAGACAAAGCGGTGGAACGGGTATTGATTTTCACGCGGTCCAAGTTTGGTGCTGACGCAGTTGCGCGTCATTTGGAACGCAATGGCGTCAACACCGGTATCATTCATGGCAACAAAACCCAAAGCCAACGCGAACGAGCGATTAAAGGCTTTAAGGGTGGCCGCATGCGCGCTTTGGTCGCAACAGATGTGGCATCACGCGGCATTGACGTTGATGGCATTACCCACGTCATTAATTTCGATTTGCCGAACGAGCCCGATAGTTACGTTCACCGCATTGGCCGCACGGGCCGTGCCGGATCATCTGGAACCGCATTGTCGTTTTGCGATATCGAAGAAAAGGCGTTTTTGTTAGATATTCAAAAGACCATTCGCCAAGATGTTGAAGTGCTTGAAAATCATCCTTTCCATAGCGATAAAATTGCCAATGATCCAGGTTTACCTGTTAAAAAGAAGCGTGGTGGCGGCAGTGGCGGCCGGGGTCGTCGTCCATCTGGTGGCGGTGGAGGTGGGAATAGTCGCCCACGCAAACCACATTGGAAAAAAGGTGGTGCCAAAAAAGCCGCTTAATATTTCTTTGTCCGAATAAAAATTAGTATGGAAGTATTGATCTCTAACGTTGCTGTGCCATGCCAAAAGGTTTACGCCGCCAACCTAGGTCTATGCATCTGGTGTTTCTGTAAAAACAAAATACCCAATGAAAGCTGCGATAACGAGGTGAATAAAGTTCAAAGGCTCTAAAGCCCCAACATCAGACAGGCTGTAGGCGATGGTTAATGTGTAAACAGCATCGCCGACTAATAGCCTGATGATCGCCATTAATGCCAGCTAAGGCAAATTGGGTGTGATCTAAAAATACAAACATAGGGCTAGTGTGATTGGTACTTGCCATGTACCGATGGACGCGGATAGTTATGATTTAGTCAACTGCTTAGTAATCATTCGTGAGCCAGCCCCACAGGTTAGCAATAGGATAACATACCAATAACCGGGTCTGTTATTAACGTTGCTGCTTTCTAAGTTTATGTAGATATGCCTTAAACGGCGGTTCCACCAACTGTCATGTTATCAATCAGCAACGTTGGTTGACCAACACCAACCGGAACACCTTGGCCTTCTTTACCGCATGTACCGATACCCGGGTCCAATTCCATGTCGTTACCGATCATGGATACTTTTGTCAAAACGTCTGGCCCGTTGCCTATCAGCGTTGCGCCTTTTAAGGGAGCGCCAATTCTTCCATCTTCAATCTGGTAGGCTTCCGTGCACGAGAAGACAAATTTGCCAGACGTGATGTCGACCTGACCTCCGCCAAAGCTTACAGCATAAACGCCCTTTTTAACGGATTCCATAATCTCGCCGGGGTCTTTATTGCCATTTAACATATAAGTGTTTGTCATGCGGGGGATGGGTGCATGGGCGTAGCTTTGGCGGCGTCCGTTGCCAGTTGATTTGGTGCCCATCAGCCGTGCGTTCATGCGATCCTGCAAATAGCCGGTTAAAATCCCGTCTTCGATCAGAGTTGTTGTTTGGGTTGGGGTACCTTCGTCATCGATACTCAAAGATCCGCGTCGGTCATTAAGAGTTCCGTCATCAACAACGGTGACCCCTTTTGAGGCGACGCGTTGACCCATCAATCCAGCAAAAGCAGATGTGCCCTTGCGATTGAAATCACCTTCAAGCCCATGGCCAATCGCTTCGTGTAATAAAATCCCAGGCCAGCCTGGACCTAGAACGATGGGAACTTCACCTGCAGGAGCGGGAATTGATTCTAAATTAACTAAAGCTTGGCGAAGCGCTTCATCGATAGCTCCTTGCCAAGACTCTTGAGTAATAAACGCTTCGAACCCTTCACGACCACCGGTTCCAAAACTGCCGTTTTCCATGCGTCCGTCTTGTTCAACGACAATCGATACATTTAATCGCACTAAGGGGCGGATATCAGCCAATCGATGCCCACCTGAGCGGATAATTTGGATGGCTTGCCATTGTCCTGAAAGCGAGGCTGAAACCTGTTTGACGCGCGGGTCTTTAGAGCGTGCATAAAGATCCATTTGGCCCAATAAATCGACCTTCTTCTCGAAACTTAAGCTCGATAGCGGGTTTTGATCTGAATACAGGCTGCGGTTTGTGCCAACAGGGCCTTCTGCCATTTCTCCACCATGACCGCGGCTAACGGCCTGAACCGTGGTGGAAGCGCGCTTTAAGGCTGCTTCTGATAATTCAGAGGCATGAGAAAAGCCTGTTGTTTCACCAGAGATAGCGCGTAAACCAAAGCCTTGAGATGTGTCGTATGACGCTGATTTGATCTGACCGTCATCTAAAACAATTGTTTCTGATTGCCCGTACTCTAAATAGAGCTCGCCATCATCGGCAGCCCCCAAGGCATCTGTAACAATTTTTTCGACTTTACCTTGATCCATATCCGTACGATCAAAAAACAGTTTATCAGTTTCAGCCAAGTTGGTCATCGAGCTATCCTTAAATTACATTGTATTAAATCTAATATAGGGTGTAATATCAGAAAATATAGGAATTAAGTGGGCCGATAGGTGGAATATTTCGGTAAAGCAGGATTGGTGGCGTATCTGCTTGCTTCTTAGAGCTTTGCCACAATTCCCGGGTCTCGAAAATCTAGTCATAAACGCACTTGAATAAATCGTTATAACTCTCACTATTGCCAAAATAATAAATGTTTAAAGCTCAGCCGACCTTTTATTTCAAAATCAAGCGCTATAATTCATTTACATAATCCAGGCCTCGGTATGGGTGTTTGTGAAATCATAACCAATCGCATTACAAATGATTTTTGACGTCGCTAATGTGCACTCCAAGGGGCTAGAGGTGAAGCGAATTTGATCTATATTTGGTGCCAATTGAGACAATTTTTGAGGATTAGCCAATGCTTGCTGCGCTCCTTCTTTGGTTAAGTGGGAATCGTTTTGGCCCTGAAAGCAATATGCTGCATTATACACAATTTCACCATTGAGTAG
>CALJEW010000291.1 GCA_938074585.1 uncultured Rhodospirillales bacterium
GCACCAAAAGAAAGAAAAATCCAAATGAGCCAAACTCTTTTAATAACAGGCGCCAGCCGTGGCATTGGAGCAGAAATCGCCCTTCAAGCCGCAGGCGCAGGTTTCGATATTTGCATCAATTATGCTAACAATCAGGAACAAGCAGAAGCCGTTGCGAACCAAATCAGAAGCGCAGGCGTACAGGCAATGATCTATCAAGCAGATATGGCTAAAGAGGTTGAAATTGTTGCCATGTTTGAAGCCGTCGACAAAGAGTTAGGCACCCTTCATGGGTTGATTAATAATGCTGGAATTACTGGTAAATTTTGTCGGGTCGATGAGTTGGACCACGCGACTGCACAACGGGTTATGGATGTAAATATTGTTGGCTGTATGATGACAATGCGCGAAGCAGTCAAACGGATGTCGACGACCCATGGTGGAAAAGGAGGCGTTATTATAAATATATCCTCCGTTGCCGCTCGCTTAGGAAGCCCCGGAGAATATGTTCATTATGCAGCATCAAAAGGAGCAGTTGATGCCATGACCATCGGACTAGCCAAAGAAGTGGCCAAAGAAAACATTCGTGTAAACGCGATCCTTCCGGGTATTATTGAAACTGACATTCATGCCAACAGCGGAAAGCCAAATCGGTTTACTGAGCGCGGAGCCTCAATGCCCATGGGGCGCGGTGGCCATCCTGAAGAAATCGCAAATGCAGTAATGTGGTTGTTAGATGACAAAAACACGTTCACTAACGGTGCTTGCATTCCTGTATCGGGCGGTGTTTAAGATTAGTTGGGCTTTATAAATGACCGCAGAAAAAGATCCCATCCAAGCTTATGAGGCCTTGGTCAACGACGGTGAAATCCGAGTTGATCAAAACCAAAAAAAAGCCATTGAGCTGCTACAGGCTCTTCATTCAGAGCTTGAACTATATGGCGAGCAAATGGGCCAAACTGGCTGGCGTGCACGCCTAAGTTTCCGCAAACGTCCGGTGCCAAGAGGGATATATATGTGGGGCGGGGTCGGTCGCGGCAAGACCATGTTGATGGATTTGTTTTACGATCACACCCATGTATCTGAGCGCAAACACGTTCATTTTCATGCATTCATGCAAGAAGTCCACCGCCGCCTTCATACTTTCCGTGAAGCTCAAAAATCAGGTAAGGTCCCAAAATCCAGCGACCCCTTACAGGCGTTGGCCAAAGTTATTGTCGGTCAAGCATGGCTTCTTTGTTTTGATGAGTTTCATGTCACCGACATTGGAGACGCGATGATCTTGGGTCGCCTATTCGAAGCCCTGTTCAAACAAGGAATCGTGATCGTAACCACATCCAACCGCCACCCTAATGATTTGTATAAAGATGGATTACAGCGCGAACGGTTTTTGCCGTTCATCGATATGCTGAATGAAAAAATGACCGTTCTTCAATTGGATTCTGATATCGATTATCGATTGCAGCGCTTGCGCGAAATAGATGCTTATTTGTCACCTGCCAATGATCAGGCATCCGAAAAATTACAAAGCGACTTTCATGCATTAAGCATAGGGATCGAGGCTCAAAAAAGAGATTTAAATGTTAACGGACGCATAATCACAATCGAAAAAGCAGCTGAGGGGGTTGGCTTAACAAGCTTCCCTGAGATGTGCGCTCAGCCGCTTGGCGCAGGTGATTATTTGGCTTTGGCCAATGCCTTCCACACTTTTATTTTGGATCGAATTCCAAAATTGGGCCCCCACAACCGGGATCAAGCCAAGCGGTTCGTCACTTTAATTGATGCCCTTTATGACCATAAAACTAAATTTATTTGCGCAGCTGAAACCCCCCCAACAGAACTTTATACCCAAGGCGATGGAGCCTTTGAATTTGAGCGTACGGTATCGCGTCTGCTTGAAATGCAATCGCCAGAATATATGGCCCTGCCCCATGGGTCAAAAGACGAATAAGCCAACAAAATACCGCAACTGCACACAAGGGATTGCCGCCCCGCTTGGTAACGCTTATATATGTTTCTGAATAGGCACAATGCAAAAGCGAAAGGGTTGCTTTTGCGCTTCATATATCTTGTTTAGAATGAGGATGTTACATCATGGAAACCGTCGTTTTTCCTGCCCCAAATGCGCTTACTGAAGCGCAAATTGATCCTAAAATTGATCTTTGGGCTGAAATCAAACGATTGAAGCACGAAAAGAATGCAATCATTTTGGCCCATTATTATCAGGACCCTGAATTGCAGGACATCGCTGATTATGTAGGCGATTCGCTGGATCTTTCGCGCGCGGCGGCTGCAACGGACGCCGATATGATTGTCTTTTGCGGTGTTCGCTTTATGGCTGAAGTCGCAAAGATCTTAAGTCCCGACAAAACCGTGGTCATTCCTGACGCAGACGCAGGGTGTTCGCTTGAAGACTCCTGCCCGCCAAAAGAATTTTCTGAGTTTCGGGCTAAGCACCCTGATCACATTTCTTTGACCTACATTAACTGTTCCGCAGCCGTTAAAGCCCATTCTGATATTATTGTGACCTCTTCTAACGCTAAATATATTATTGACCAAATTCCAGCGGATCAGCCCATTCTATTTGCTCCCGATCGCCATTTAGGCGGCTGGCTTGCCCGCGAAACGGGCCGCCAAATGGTTTTGTGGGACGGTGTATGCATTGTTCACGATCAATTTTCAGAGCGTGAACTGATTAAGCTAAAAGGCCATCACCCCGGCACACCAGTTGCTGCCCACCCCGAATGCCATGACGGAATTTTGCAGCATGCAGATCACGTTGGTTCGACCCGGTCTATTTTGGATTACGTAACGACATCTAGCGAATCTGAGTTTATCATTGCCACTGAAATGCATATCATTCACCAGATGCAAAAACAGGCGCCGGGAAAAACGTTTATTCCAGCTCCTGGAAATGATGGCAGCTGCAATTGTGCCAACTGCCCATTTATGGCGCTCAACTCGCTTGAGAAGCTGTATCTTTCCATGGTTAACGAAGCACCGGGCATTTACATTTCAGACGAACTTCGATTACAGGCCCTAAAGCCCTTGCAAAAGATGCTCGAAATGTCACCCCCACCCGCCAAAAAACCAGTAACACAAGCAGCCGAATAAAAATGACAATACTTTTAATGGACCCGGCGGATATTGCTGCCGCTGTTGACGTAGCTTTAGCCGAAGATATTGGCCAAGGCGATTTAACAACCCGCGCAACCGTTCCCGGTGATGCTCAATTAAAAGCCAGCATGGTCGCTCGTGAATACATGGTTGTTGCAGGCATGCCGATTGTCGAAGAAATCGTGAAACGCCTAGTCCCCAATGCTATGATTAAAATTTTGGCTACTGATGGGACGGCAGTTTCACCGGGCGATGTGCTCGTCGTATTAGAAGGCCCCGCTGAAGGATTGTTAACAGCAGAACGAACCGCTTTGAACAGCGTTCAGTTCTTGTCTGGTATTGCCACATTAACCAACGCATATGTGACAGAAATAT
>CALJEW010000292.1 GCA_938074585.1 uncultured Rhodospirillales bacterium
TAAATAATACGAACAATTGGTTGGCCCCACCGACAATGAATATGGCCGCATAACTCGAATTGATGGCTTAGTTGATATTTGGACTGAATTAGGCAACGCGCCTGATGTCCCTGAAACGAAAACATACCCCGCCAACAAGCCAAGCAATACCAACACCCGGATCGATTATTGTTTCACAACTAGAGATTTGGCCGAAAAATCCATATCCATGCGTGTTGACCAAAGTGCCCAAGGCTCTAACCATAAACCAATCACTATTGCGTTTTAAGCATAAAAAACTGCAGCACCATACGCATCATTGCTTTTTTGATTCAAAGTCTATGTATTCGGCTTATTTAGACCCGGTAGGTGCCATCATTTTATCAGCTGTCTGCATCATTTTCGAATTCATGTCATAAGCACGATGCGCCTTTATCAGGTTTGTAATTTCCTCAATCGGATTCACGTTAGAGGTTTCAACGAAGCCTTGTAACACGGAACCGCCGCCGCCTTCACCCGGGTTGATTATAACGGGTTCACCTGATTGTTCGGATGCAGTAAATAAGTTACCACCAATCGCCTTCATGCCACCTTCATTCGGAAAAAGGGCAACCTGAATGGTGCCAATAATGGAAGGCGTTAATTGGCCTGCTATTTTAGCTGACACACCACCCATTGCATTTACCATAATTTTTTGTGAATTTGCAGGAACTGAAATTCCCGGCTGTAAGGGGTAACCATCTTGGTTAACTATTTGACCTTCTGGTCCTATCTGAAAGTTACCATCGCGTGTATAAGCTATTTCACCGTCAGGCGCTTGAATTTGAAAATATCCACCGCCTTGAATTGATAAATCAAGCGGGTTATCCGTCGCTTTCATAAAACCCTGTTCTGAAATCCGGTACGTTGCAGCCGCTTGTACACCAAGCCCAGACTGAACACCACCTTGCATATTTTCGCCAGCAGAAGACTCCCTCATATCAGGGCGCGAGCCCGTTTTATAAATAAGGGCATTAAACTCCATCCGGCGGCGCTGGTATCCAGTGGTGTTCATGTTTGCCAAGTTGTTGGCAATCACCTCTGTCCGTCGTTCCTGAGCTAACATTCCTGAAGATGCTATTTGTAAGGCCTGCATTTTCCCCGTCCTTTAACTTATTTTATTTTCAAAGAGCAATCTGCATTTTCACAACCCAGACTGATTTGAAAATAACAATGCATTCTACGTGCCAGTTTTACTATTGTTTATTGTCAGTATGTTACACTGGATTAACTAACTTTATTTTGATGAAAACTGACTTTACATGGCCTCACGGCAAGTCTTGCCCGGCAGTTAGGTCACTGGCCTTCGCACTATCACGCCATCATTAGAATCAAAACGATCAATGTCATTTATCAATGCGCCAGGATCAAGTACAGTAGTTTGACCGTTTCTCTTCACCGCTTTGCTCACGGTATATTCCATTATTCTCTAACCCACGGAAGTATAAGTTTAAATTATGGCGGAAAATGGACCAAACCTTAGCAATTTATCACAGGGCGCCGAAAAGAATGGCCCCGGCCCTGCTGGAATCACCCCTCGTCCAGGACAAATTGTCTGTGGCAATATTGATATGCGCATCGATAACCAAGGGTTATGGCACTATCAAGGATCGCCTATTGGCCGCATCCAACTGGTTAAGCTTTTTTCCACCGTATTGCGTCGCGACGATGTTGGGGATCATTGGCTGATCACCCCGGTTGAAATGTGCCGAATCCAAGTTGATGATGCTGCTTTTATGGCCGTTGAATTAACGCAAACAGGATTTGGGCAAGACCAATCTTTAAGCTTTCGTACCAACATTGATAAAACATATACCTTATCCGACCAACATCCTTTACGCATAGAAATTAATCCAACGACGGATGAACCCGCACCTTATATCTTACTTAATCACGGATTAGAGGCTAAAATATCACGTGCGGTATTTTATCAATTGGTCGATCTGGGTATTGCAGAGACGGTCGAACATGATCACATATATGGGGTCTGGTCGGCGGGGCATTTTTTCCCTATCGGTAACGTAGAAGATATAGAGGCAAGCTGAACGTAATGGACCACCGTTTTATTCGCAATAGACTGGGCATTTACAAGCCAAATACGGAAATTGCCAAGGGAGACCATAATTCAAACTCCCGCATGAAACTGGATGGCCCGCTAACCGCTGCGGCTGTGTTGGTGCCCTTAGTTTTGCATGACGAAGGAATAACAGCTCTTTTCACCCAACGCACCAAACGCATGACCAAACATTCAGGCCAAATCAGCTTTCCAGGGGGGCACGTTGATGATGTAGATATTAATGCAGAAGCAACCGCACTTCGTGAAACTGAAGAAGAGGTTGGAATTGACCGCGCCCATATTGAGATCATAGGAAGGCTCGATTGTTATGTTATCCGCACAGGTTTTTTAGTTACCCCCGTCGTCGGGCTTCTGAAACCACCGTTTAACATTACCCCCGATGACCACGAAGTGGACGAAGTTTTCGAAGTCCCTCTTCATTTTTTGATGGACCCTAAAAACCATGAACGCCATAGCCGCGAGCTCAACGGCCAAAATCGAGAATATTATGCCATGCCCTACAAAGATCGCTATATTTGGGGTGCCACGGCTGGTATGCTTGTAAATCTGCACGATATTTTAAACGCACCAGCGGAGATCAACGCATGATACGGGTTCTGCTCACTTATATTTTACCATTAGCCCTACCAACAGCCGTTTATATTACTTGGATGTACTATTTGCGCCATCGCTCTAAAGCGCGCGGCAATGAATTGCCAGAGATCAAAAGCACCGGCATTTTTGTGTCGATTTTGGTTGGTGTTGTGTTGATGTTCGCAGGACTTACTTATATCGCCATGAACAGCGGCGCACCTCCGGGGGATGGCGGTTACGAAGCTCCACGCTTAGAAAATGGAAAAATTATCGAACCTAAATTTAGATAGTAAGTAATGCTATGACAAACCCCAAAATAAATTTAAACGAAATTCCGCTGATCGGCATTGAAGTCAGAACCAATAATGGATCAGCAACAGACATCGCGGATCTGTGGCAAAAGTTTTATGCCAACGGCATTCAAGACCGCATTCCCAAGTGCATAGATACCCGTATTTTTGTATTGTATAGCAACTACGAATCAGACCACACGGGTGACTTCAGCTATCTAATTGGCTGCCCAGTTAGTGACTTAGAAAACATCTCCCAAGGGATGGTTGGGCGCTTGATACCGGCCCAAAATTATTACGTAGAAACAGCCCAAGGAACATTACCTGACGCAATTATAGACGCGTGGCAAATGATTTGGCGGAGCGACATCAAACGCACTTTTAAATTTGACTTCGAACTTTATGACGACCGCGCAAGTGATCCCAGTTATGCAGAAGTCGATATCTTTATTGCCACCGCATAGTAAGAGGGGGGTTCCGTGGCAAACACCGATAAGCATCTTGAAGCCTACGGGAAATTACCCGCCGTTGAATGGCTTCATGCACCCGAAACAAAAGCCCTTGTAAATGCCCTAACAAGTGAAGGGACGGAAGTTCGTTTTGTTGGTGGCTGCGTTCGCGATGCTTTGCGATATCAAACATCCAACGACATCGATTTAGCCACACCAGACCGCCCTGAAAAGGTTATGGATTTGTTAATACATGCGGGGATCAGAGCAATTCCTACGGGCATTGAACATGGAACTGTAACGGCTGTCGTTGATGGTAAATCATTCGAAATCACAACATTGCGCGTTGACCTAAAAACCGATGGTCGGCGCGCCATTGTTGGCTTTACAGATAGCTGGATGATCGATTCTAAGCGCCGCGATTTCACTTTTAATGCTTTGTCAGCAAGTATTGACGGTGACGTTTATGACCCTACCAGTGGGCTTTCGGATTTGGCCCATGGCCAAGTCCGCTTTATTGGTAATGCCCATGATCGCATAGCTGAAGATTATTTGCGCATTCTAAGGTACTACAGGTTTTTTGGTGCACTCGGACGCCCGCCCCTCGATAGTGAAGCTTTGGCCGCCATTCGCTTTCATGCAAAAAACCTAAAAAAATTGTCCGGCGAGCGCATCCGAAACGAATTATTTAAAATCCTATGCGTTCCTGACCCGGCTGAAATTCTTGTTAAAATGCGGGGCACGGGTGTT
>CALJEW010000293.1 GCA_938074585.1 uncultured Rhodospirillales bacterium
GATTTAGAGATTTTCTCGCCTTCATTGGTCCACCATCCATGAGCAAAAACTCGCTTAGGTACAGGTAGGCCGGCGGACAATACAAACGCAGGCCAATAGATTGCATGGAAGCGTAATATATCTTTCCCAACCATGTGCAAATCAGCGGGCCAAAATTTTTTGAATAAGTCAGCTTCTGTATCTGGAAACCCAACCGCTGTCATATAGTTGGACAAAGCATCCAACCAAACATACATAATATGTTGGTCGTTGCCCGGAACCGAAATCCCCCAATTAAAGGTGGTCCGCGATATGGATAAATCTATAAGCCCGCCCTTAACAAAACTAATGACTTCGTTGCGCCGAGTTTTTGGTAAAATAAAATCAGGGTTCTCGTCATAAAATGTTAACAAGCGCTCGCCCCAATTGGAAAGACGGAAAAAATAACTGGGCTCTTCAACCCATTCAACAGGAGCTCCGGTTGGTGCTATTTGGGTTCCATCTGAATTTTTTTTAAGCTCGTCTTCGCCATAAAATGCCTCGTCACGAACCGCGTACCATCCGGCGTATGAGCCCAAGTAAATATCGCCAGATTCTTCCAAGCGGTGCCAAATATCTTGGCAGGCCTTTTTGTGGCGTTCTTCAGTGGTGCGGATAAAATCGCTATGCGTGAAGTTCATGAAATCGGCTAAATCACGAAAGTTTTGAGATACCTTATTTGTGAACTCTTGTGGATCAATACCCGCCGCTTTTGCCGATTTTTCGACCTTTTGACCGTGCTCATCAGTACCGGTTAAGAAATGAACGTCATAGCCATCAAGGCGTTTAAACCGAGCCAAGGCATCGCAGGCCAGCGTCGTATAGGCGTGCCCAATATGCGGTGAATCGTTGACATAATAAATTGGCGTTGTGATGTAGTAATTTTTGTTCATCTTAACCCTAAGCTCGATATATTGTTGGCACAAACTTAGCTGTTGCTAAGCGCGCCATCGATTTCTAGAAATACGTTCAAGACCACTTGTTTGCGGTCAAGCTTTAGAGCCTCTGCACGATCCAGAAGGAGGCACACTTTTTCCCATACCTCAAGCCAACTATCAAGACCAGCCGCCGAGCTGATGCGTTCAAACACTATAATTTCATCAACGAACTTATCATTTACCAACACCCCTTCTGCTTTATAACGCAAAAGCCGGGCAAGAATGCCACGTAACAAATTCATGGCTGTGTTGAATTTATCTTCCGCTCCAACGCGTGATAACATATCTGCTAATTCATGAAGGTTTACCATGTTTAGATTTGATAGTGTAGCTAATAAACCCAAACAATTGCGGTATAAATCAATACCACCAGCTTCTATCAAATCAACAGCACGGCCAATGCTGCCATCAGCCAGCTCGATCAATTTGAGCGTATCCGCATCATTCAATTGAGGTGCGTAGGTATGAAGCAATGTGCCCATATCGGCCGTACCTATGCCGCATAAATTTAACTTCCTACATCTAGAGCGGATGGTGGGCAGTAAGCGGCCTGGGTTATGAGCAACCAAAAGCAATAAAGCCCGGTCCGGCGGCTCTTCTAAAATTTTTAACACGGCGTTGGCAGCGTTGCGGTTCATTTCATCGGCGCTATCGATCACAACAATCCGCCAGCCGCCTTCAGAAGCGGTCAGGCTCATAAACCCACCTACTTCACGGACATTATCAACCACGATTTCAGATCGCAACTTGCCCTTATCGTTCAAAGAGCGCTGGATACTTAATAAATCACCATGCCCACCCGCTGCTACACGCTGAAAGACAGGCGATTGCGGGTCAGTATAAAGAGAGCTGGATGGCTCAGCTGGCAAGTCATCGCCAAACAAGCTGGGCCCAGCGTCCTCCGCTCCTCTTTGCGACAATACATAGCGTGCGAACCTGTATGCCAACGTCGATTTACCAATGCCTTTCGGACCACAAAACATCCACGCATGGGCCATACGCCCGCTGTGAAAAGCTTCTATAAGCGTTTGTTCTGCGTCAGACTGACCAATTAAATCCGGGTTGGACTTCCCCAAGGGCGGCCATGCAGGCTCTGCAATAGGAGTGGATTTTTTGGCGTTCACGAGGCCAGATCCGGAAACTTGGTATGCAATGCGACAAGCACATTTTTGCAGACAGAATCTATACTTTGTGTTGCATCAATGACAGCACACCGGTCCGGCTCAGCTTTTGCTATTTCTAAAAACCCATCACGTAGCCGGTTATGAAATTCTTTGCCCATACGCTCGTACCGGTCTTCCCCATCACCCCGGCTGATGGCCCGACGCAAGCCCTCTTCAACCGGTAAATCTAAAATTAAAGTTAAATTTGGTTTGAAATCACCTAATATGATTTGGTGCAAATCAACAATTTTTTGACAATCAAACCCGTGCCCATATCCTTGATAAGCAACGGTTGAATCTGCAAATCTGTCCGATAGAACCCACGTTCCAGCACCTAAAGCAGGTTCGATCGTATGGTTAATGTGCTCGGCGCGGGCGGCGTAGTTTAACAAAGTTTCAGTTATGGGTTGCCATCGATCAACAGCACCAGAAACCAAAAGCCCCCGGATCTGTTCTGCACTGGGCGCTCCGCCGGGCTCGCGCGTCGTTACAACCGCCTGCCCCATTTTCCGAATGGCGTCAGCCAATAGGCGTATTTGCGTCGACTTTCCGCCGCCTTCTCCACCTTCAAAGGTGATGAACATTCCGCGTGAAATAGGATCAGGCATCAGACTAGCCAGCATGCCCCCATAGTATAGACGTCAACGCAGCCCCTAATCGGCCAAGAAGACCTAAGCGTTCAACGTCAGCCCCAGCACTCAGCAAGATTTCCATTGGTTTCCGCCCCGGTGCCGTGATTTTAAGAACCGCAATCTTATCACCCTTCTTAATCGGGGCCGGGATCGGTCCTTTAAAAGAAACAGTGACTTTCATTTTATCTCTTGATTTTCGGGCAAGTGTAATTTTTACATCCTGCTCAATAATCAAAGGAACGGTTGTTGCTTTTCCCAACCACACATTGGCGGTCTCGACTTCTGTGCCTTTTTTAAACAGGGCGTAATTATTAAATTCCCGAAAGCCCCATTCTAACAAGCGCTCAGACTCTGTGCTTCTAGTTTTTTTGGATCGCAATCCGTTGACAACAAGGATCAGGCGCCGTCCACCCCGTACAGCCGATGACGTCAACCCGTATCCAGCAGCTTGGGTATGGCCCGTTTTTAAGCCATCAGCCTCCATATCTTTGTATAAAAGTGGGTTCCGATTGTGCTGCTTGATGCCGTTGTAAGTAAATTTCAGCTGTTTATAATAGTGATAATACTGGGGAAAATCTATAATTGTTCTCTTCGCCAAGGTTGCCAAATCACGGGCTGTCGTTAAGTGCTCTGGATGTGGCCAGCCGGTAGAATTGCGAAAGGTAGATCGTGTCATCCCAATTGATAGTGCTTTTTTGGTCATTTCTTCAGCAAATTCCGCTTCCGATCCGGCTAATCCTTCAGCCACGACAATGCACGCATCATTCCCAGATTGGACAATAATCCCGGGTATCAAATCTGATATTTTAACTCGTTTTTTTGGTAATAAGAACATCGTCGAGCTACCACTTTTAGCACCACCGCGCCGCCACGCGTCAACACTAACCCGCAACGTATCATCCAAAGATAATGACCCGTCGCGCAAACGCTCAAAAAGGATATACAGCGTCATTAATTTGCTCATAGATGCCGGCGGCATCCGTTTGTCGGCTTCTTTGCTCAAAATAACATCGCCCGTATCCATATCAATCATTATGGCTTCATTGGCAATTGTCTCAATTGCCAATGCCCGGCCCGCAACAACAAGACAACTAACAAGAAGGAGAGCAGACACAACTAAATTAAACCGACAGATAAACAAATTAGACACCTAAACCATAATTTTTAAGGAAACGCACGTTTACGCACTTATTTTTCAACAATGATCCGCGATTCTGGATATCCAGCTTTTGATACCGATGCCAACATTAGATCAGCCGCGCCAACGTTTTCCATAGGCCCAACACGGACCCGATATAAATCACGACCATTAATCAGAACCTGGTTCAACTTAACGGGCCCCAAAGGCGACAGCCTAGCCCGAACCTTATTGGCATTATCAAACCGACTAAAGGCGCCGGCTTGAACAAAGATATTGGTATTAACAACTTGTGATTGGTGAATTTTTTCAGTAACCACCGGCGCTTCAGCGACTGGCTGCGGAGCCGCATCTGCTATGGGCTTCAAAGTAATGGGTTGAGGTGCGGACCTGGCGCCATCAACTGGGGCCAGAGATTGCGCCTGAACTTTAGCTTTGGGCAACCGGTCAATCGTAATTGGTGAGCCAGTTTTTGCCAGTTCGGCTTGATTGGTTATGCGCGATTTGAGAGTACGACTTTGATCTGCAAGTACTTGAACCCGGACCCGGGCTGTTCCTTGTTTTTGAAAATTCAACAATTGCGAGCCGCGTCTTGAAATATCAATAATCCGGCCCCGAGCAAAGGGCCCCCTATCGTTCACCCGCAAAATCAAACTGCGGCCATTATCTAAGTTGGTTACACGCACATAACTAGGCATGGGAAGCGTACGGTGAGCCGCCGTAAGAGCATTCATATCATAGATTTCACCGTTTGCCGTTTTTCTTCCATGGAATTTCGTTCCATACCAAGATGCAATACCGCTTTCGTCGTATTTAAAGTCTTCTGCAGGGTAATACCAGACGCCTGCAATTTGATACGGTTTGCCTATTTTATATTTGGTAATTGCGTTTTTATCCGGTTGCGCAATAAGGCGTTTAGCCCCATGAATAGCAAGCTGCGTTTCCGCGCATCCCGCCACCCCCAACACAACCATCAAACACAGGAAACGACGCTCCCAATTTCCAGCCATTATGTTCCATCCTAGTTTATCAGCCAGCACATATCAATAACTACAATATATTGTACGAAAGAGCGGTAAATATCACGCTATTTTGTGATTTATTTTTAATCACCCAAAATAAATGAGCCGTTTTAAAGAAATCATTTAACAATCTCGCGTAATCGCTCTAAGGCACCCATTGATGGGTAACCATCGGCGGGTAACCCGGCGGCTTTTTGAAAGGATTTTAAAGCACTTCGGGTTTTTGATCCAATTATCCCATCAGCCCCCCCAGCATCATACCCGTTAGCTGTCAAAATGCGTTGAATATCAGAGATATCTAGGCGCGATAAAGGCCTTTCGTTCTCTGGCTTTTTAGCCTTAATGCGGGGAAGCCCGACGAAACGATCTGCCAAATGCCCAACGGCCAAGGCGTATAAAATCGAGCGATTCCAGATCATAATTGTACTATAGTTTTTATAAACCAAAAATGCAGGGCCTTTGTATCCGGCAGGCAACAAGATAGAGGCTTCTATAGCAACTTCAGGCAAATTTTTACCGTTGGTTTTCCGCACACCCAGTTTTTGCCATTCAACCAAACTTTTTTTAACTTTTAGTCCTGAAAGCGCATAGGCGAATTTGGCGGGTAATTTAACTTCCCTGCCCCACGTCCGGTCTTTATCCCATCCCGCGCCTTTTAAGTAATTAGAAGCTGATGCAAAAATATCGGGTAATGTGCCCCACAAATCACGTTTGCCGTCACCATTAGAATCAACGGCAAAATCGCGATACGTGGTTGGGATAAATTGATGGTTGCCCATCGCCCCCGCCCACGACGCTTTAGTACCAAAGGCGATATCTCCCTGATCAATCAGCTTTAAGACGGCCAATAATTGTTCCCTAAAAAAGCTTGGGCGACGACGATCATGGGCCAACGTCACAAGCGCTGCCACAACAGGGAACGTACCTGTATATTGACCGAAATTACTTTCTAAGCCCCAAAAAGAAACCACAAACCGGGGAGGTACTCCATATTTTTTATAGATTTCACCTAGCAATTTTTTATGTTTCACCAACAGCGCCTTACCTTTTTTAATGCGCGCATCGTTAACGGCTTTGCCCATATATGTCCAAAACGTCTGAGTGAATTCTGGTTGGCGTCGATCCAGTTCCAAAACCCGTGGAATGCGTTTAACTTTGCCTAAAGCCCTGTTAATCGTTTGAGAACTGATTCCACGCCCTTGTGCTTCTGTTTTCAGCTCTTGCAGCCATCCTTCGAACGGTGGTGCTGGGGAAACATTTTTTTGGGCTAAAGCTTCCGGTCCTGATAAGCTTAAAAATAATAGGGCCCAGAAAAGGGATGCAAAAAATTTAGGTCGCATGGATGTCACGTCTCCAACTTAAGGCTTAGGGAAAAATGATTGGGACCGCCCGGTCACTTTATAAACGATCAATCCAACCACTTCATGAGCAAAATGACTTACCTTCATTAATCCACTAGAAAAGTTAAAAAAGAACTGCCATTTAAAATTTGGCGAAGTGTTATAGTCAACGGGGTATGCTTCAATGCGCCATCCAGCTTTACGAAACGTCCCCATGGCGCGCGGCATATGGAAGGCTGACGTTACTAACAACCATGTCTCGCCCTCCTTCGGTTGCGCCATTTTCATGGTATTTTGAGCATTCTCAGCCGTATTACGGGCCCGGTCTTCATATAGAATACGATCCAGTTTAAGCCCCATATCAACTAAAAAGGGCGCTACATAATGAGCTTCTTTTAAATCGGGTTGCGATGGATCGCCGGCTCCGCCGCTGAAAATCACTTTTGCGTTCGGATAGTGTTTAGCCAGTTTGACCATTGCCACCAACCGTTCAACAGCACCGCTAATCACTGGCTGACCCCGATCGCGACTGCGACCTGGATCAATAATACCACCCGCCACAACAATGCCATCAACCCGATCAGGTAACATCGTCATTTCTGGGAATCTGTTTTCTAAAACCCAAAACCCCCAACTGGAAAACGGTACCGTGCTAATTAAAACACCAACAAGCACAAGAAGCTTAAGCAAGCGCCGTCCACCTTTATGCCACCGCGTCGCCAACAAGACCGGTGAAAAGACAAGAAGTATGAGGAATAAATTAGCAGGATCAGCCAATATCCAAAGATATTTTGAAAGTTCAAAAAACATCATTCCTGATAAACCTTACAAGTCGATCCTGCAATCGAAGAAATAGTTACAATCTAGTCTTGCTTAGCCCGATAAAAGACTGTGAAAAGTATTTCACTCATATTGTAGAGGGTAACTGAATTGCTTTATAGCAGTTTACAAATACCACGAAAAATTACGGAGGGTTGGTAAAGCGGTTGAATGCACCAATCTTGAAAACTAGTTATAGGCCTTCTTGTTACTCCTAGTTTTACTTCTTTATTCTAGGAAACAGACATTTTGTTCAAATTTAAATAAATTCTATACGGGTTGATACGACACCCTTTAACCATGTTCGGTTACATTTCCATAAAAATCTCCTTAAGATTTTTACGGCTCGATATGAATGATGCAGCGGTTCAGTGATCGTACTCCAACTTACTGATCCTTAATTGGGTCGGCCTTGTCAATTTATGTATAGGTGCGCAAACCAGATTAGTCGGTAGTCTCGATTACTGTGCCGCCCAGCTTACCTACAAATCCATAGGTGAGTGCAGTCCCAACTCTGTCAAACTGTCACAATCTCTTTAATGTTAAACAGCAATTTAAGAAAATCCATCAGCTAAAGAAAACATGAAGGAAATAACTGCTATCCCCAACAGCACACCAACAATGCCAGGTAACATACCATAATAATTACTATCAGGCATGTTTCCGTCTTCTAGCTTCTCATTTAAATTTTGCTTATTTGGCATTAATTTGTCCCCTTTAATTCAAAGCTTGTGGCATCCACAACGCAATTATTGGGAAAAAGAGAACCAGTGACATACCGATAATCTGCAACGCAATAAAAGGAAGGACACTGATGAAAATTTCCTGCAAAGTAACGTCTTTTGGTGCTACTGATTTTAACCAAAAACACGCTGGACCAAAAGGTGGCGACAGAAAATAAATTTGAATATTCATTACGAACAACACCCCAAACCAAACAGCTGCCCAATCAGGTTGCATGCCAAGCTCAGGCGCAAGATCTCGTACAACTGGAGCAAATACCGGGACTGTTATAAAGATAATTGCAATCCATTCCATGAATGTGCCAAGAACTACTAAAATAGCCATCATAACCATGATTGTACCAAGTGCATTGAACCCCGCACTCTTAATCAGATCACGCATAAAGTCAGCGCCCCCAATTAAGTTGTAGAGACCGACAAAAGCAACAGCACCAAGAATTAACCAGATAATTGTGCCAACGACGGCCATCGTGTTTGCAAGGCAGTCTCTGATTAATGCATAACTAAACTTAAGCCTAACTGCGGCGACAGCAATAGCACCAAAGACACCGACGGAAGCAGCTTCCGTTACACTTGTGATACCACCATAAATTGACCCCATCACACAAAAAATAAGGAGAATGCATAAGCCAACAGCAATGAACTGATGTCGTTCAAGTTTTG